>VGAV01000027.1 GCA_016870695.1 Actinomycetota bacterium
TAGTAGTCGGTGACGACCTTCGAGCCGGGGCCGAGCGTCGTCTTGACCCAGGGCTTGCGCTTGAGGCCCTTGTCGACGGCGTTCTTGGCGAGCAGGCCCGCCGCGATCATGACCGAGGGGTTCGAGGTGTTCGTGCACGACGTGATCGCCGCGAGCGTGACGGCGCCGTTGTCGAGCAGGTACGACTGCCCCTCCGGCGTGGTGACGCGGACCGGCTTCGAGGCGTTGACCGGGTGGCCCGAGGAGATGAGCACCTCGTGGTCGGTCAGCTCCTCGCCCGCCTCCTCGCCCGGGACGGCGCCCGGGTCGGAGGCGGGGAAGGTGCCGTCGACCTCGAGGTCGACGATGGAGTCAGAGGTGGTGACCGCGGCGTAGTTCAGGATGTCCTTCTCGAACTGCGACTTGGCCTCGGACAGCAGGATGCGGTCCTGCGGACGCTTCGGCCCGGCGATCGAGGGGACCACGGTGCTCAGGTCGAGCTCCATGTACTCGCTGAACACGAGCTCGCGGGACGGGTCGTGCCAGAGCTTCTGCTCCTTGGCATACGCCTCGACCAGGGCGACGGTCTGCTCGTCGCGGCCCGTGAGGCGCAGGTAGTCGAGCGTGACGTCGTCGATGGGGAACATGGCGGCCGTCGAGCCGAACTCGGGGCTCATGTTGCCGATGGTGGCGCGGTTGGCCAGCGGAACGGACGCGACGCCCTCGCCGTAGAACTCGACGAACTTGCCGACGACGCCGTGCTTGCGCAGCATGTCGGTGATCGTCAGGACGACGTCCGTCGCGGTCACGCCGGCGGGGATCTCGCCGCTGAGCTTGAAGCCGACGACGCGCGGGATGAGCATCGACACGGGCTGGCCGAGCATGGCGGCCTCGGCCTCGATGCCGCCGACGCCCCATCCGAGGACGCCGAGGCCGTTGACCATCGTCGTGTGCGAGTCGGTGCCGACGCAGGTGTCGGGGTAGGCGCGCAGGACGCCGTCGACGGTGCGGTCGTAGACGACCTTGGCCAGGTGCTCGATGTTGACCTGGTGCACGATGCCGGTGCCCGGGGGGACGACCTTGAAGTCGTCGAACGCCGTCTGACCCCAGCGCAGGAACTGGTACCGCTCGCCGTTGCGCTCGTACTCGATCTCGACGTTGCGCTCCAGCGCGTTCTCGCTGCCGAAGAGGTCGGCGATGACCGAGTGGTCGATGACCATCTCGGCCGGCGAGAGCGGGTTGATCTTGTTCGGGTCGCCGCCCAGGGCGGTGACGGCCTCGCGCATGGTCGCGAGGTCTACGATGCAGGGCACACCGGTGAAGTCCTGCATCACGACGCGCGCGGGCGTGAACTGGATCTCCGTGTCGGGATCGGCCGTCGGCACCCACGAACCGAGCGCCTGGATCTGCTCCTTGGTGACATTGGCACCGTCCTCGGTGCGGAGCAGATTCTCCAGCAGCACCTTGAGGCTGAAGGGGAGCTTCTCGTATCCGGCGACCGTGTCGATGCGGAAGATCTCGTAGTCGGTGCTGCCGACCGTCAGGGTGCTCTTCGCACCGAAGCTGTCAACCGTGGACACGTTCGTCTCCTTCGTCGGCGATTGCGCAGGCGTCGGCCCGCCGCATCCCATCTTCCCCGCGCTGAGCGGTCGATGCCAGGAAGGCCGACCTAACCGCGGAGGGACGGGTTTTTATCTTGATATCAAGATAAATATATCAGGACTTCGGCCGAGGGGAGAGAGCCCGGACGGCGAGCCAGGTGACGGCGAGCATCGGCGCGAAGAGGGGAAGGCCCATCACGATCTTCAGCGTGCCGAGCGCGGTGACGTCGCCCGCGAAGTACAGCGGCAGCTGCACGGCGAGTCGCGCGGCGAACAGTCCGGCCCACGCGATCGAGAGCCAGGTGTAGACGCGTCGCTTGCGCCGGTCCGCGCGCCACGCGGTGCCCTCCCCCAGCAGGTAGCCCGCGGCGAGACCGATGAGCGGCCAGCCGATGAGCGCGGAGACGAGGAAGGCGGTGCCGTACGCGCCGTTGGTGAAGAAGCCGAAGACGAAGTTGTCCTGCCCGCGGCCGGTCACCAGGGCCAGCACCGCCGCGCCGACCGTGGCGAGCAGACCGCCGATCGCCGCGCTCGGCGGCGACTTCGCGACCAGGCGGGCCACCGTGAAGACGACGGCGATCCCGACCGACACCCCCAGGCTCAGCAGGAGGTTCCCCTGACGGGTCTCCGGATCGACGGTGACGGTGAAGAGGACGACGAACGCCAGCGAGGGCAGGACGGATTCCAGGATGCCGCGCCACCCGCCCATCGCCGCCCACACGGCCGCGCCGGTGCTGGTGTGCTTCGAGGGGTCCAGGCCCGCGCGTCGCGCCGCGCTGCCGAGGGCGGCGCTCATGCTGTCGGCCGCGGAGGGCGGGTCCAGCGGGACGCGGTCGTCGTCGTCGCGGGAGGGGGTCCGGGCGGCCTCGTCGCTCATGCGGTGGCGGGGCTCTGCGGCATCCGGAGCGGGATGAGGTCGCGCGGGGGCATGGGCGAGCCGCCCCGCACCACGACGATGGAGCGGAAGAGGTCCTCGACGGCCGCCGCGGCCTCGACGTCGGACGTCGCAGCGCCGCCGATGACGCCGCGCAGGAACCAGCGCGGACCGTCCACGCCGACGAAGCGCGCGAGACGCTTCGCGGCGCCCTCGGCACCGGCCATCACGGGCACCTCGGCGAGCAGCTCGGGGCCGAGGGGGCCCTCGCGCTCCTCGACGCGGCCGCCCTGCTGCTTGACCTGCTGGCGGATCTGGTCGCGGGTCTCCTCCCACAGGCCGCTCGTGCGCGGCGCCGCGAAGGGCTGCACCTGAAGGGTGGAGTCGGCGTAGTCGAGTCCGACGGCGACGATGCGCTTGGTCTGCTCCTCCACCTCGAGGCGCAGGTTCAGCCCCTCGCGCGGCAGGATCTTGATGCCGCCGAGGTCGATGTAGGGACGGACCGCGTTGGCCTCGGCCTCGTCGAACGGGCCGACGCTCTCGCGATCGGCGGGCGCGCTCTTGGCGGGCAGGGGTGAGACGTCGCTCATCGGGTGCTCCCTTGCAGGTTCTGGTAGCCGCTCGACCCGAAGCCGCCCTCGCCGCGGACGCTGCTGGGAAGCTCGTCGACGGGGACGAAGCGGACGGGCGGGACGGGCAGGACGATCAGTTGAGCGATACGGTCGCCGACGGCGACGTCGTAGGGCTCCTCGAGATCCGTGTTCAGCAGGGCGACCTTGATCTCGCCGCGGTACCCGGCGTCGACGGTGCCCGGCGCGTTGACCACGGTGATGCCGTGCTTGGCGGCGAGGCCGCTGCGCGGGACGACGAAGGCGAGGTGCCCGTCGGGCAGCGCGATGCGCACGCCCGTTCCGACGAGCGCACGACGACCCGGCTCGAGGCGGACGGCCTCCGCGGCGACGAGATCCGCGCCGGCGTCACCCGGGTGGGCGAAGACCGGGACCTCGGATGCGACAATGGGGACATCCACCGTTTCGGTCACCCCACGAGGGTAATGCAGAAGAGGGGGTGCGGCATCCGCACCGGATCCGACTACCGCGAGCGGCTGAGCCCGTCGCTCTGGGCCCTCGTGGCCGCCGCCCTGTGCGGGCCGATGGCCGCGCTCGTCTTCTCACCGCTCGACACCACGGTCGCCCTCGTCATCGGGCTCGTCGTGGCCGTGGCCATCGTGGCCACGCTCGTGGCGCTCTCCCCCGTCGTCGAGGTGCGGGACGGGGAGCTCCGCGCCGGACGGGCGCACATCGCCGTCGACCTTCTCGGCGAACCCGTCGGCGTCGTCGCGGACGAGGCTCGAACGGCCCGCGGGAGTGGTCTCAACCGGCGGGCCTGGCATGTGATCCGCGGCGGGATCGACGGGATCGTCACGGTGCCCGTGACCGATCCCGAGGATCCGACGCCGTCGTGGGTCGTCTCGACCCGGACGCCGGATCGCCTGATCGCGGCGATCCAGCGGGCTCAGGTCAGGCTGCGCACTCCACGCAGATGAAGCCGGGGCCGTCCTCGTGGTCGATCTGCGAGCGGTGCTTCACGAGGAAGCAGTTCATGCAGGTGAACTCGTCCTCCTGAGGGGGGAGCACGACGACGTCGAGCTCGATGTCGGAGAGGTCGGCACCGGGGAGCTCGAAGCCGGAGGGGTTGTCGGCATCCTCGTTGTCGATCGACCCCGACGTCTTGTCGGGCACGCGCTCCTTGAGGGCCTCGATCGACTCGCTGTCGTCCTCGGTCTTGCGCGGTGCGTCGTAATCGGTGGCCATGCGTGCGGGTCTCTACTTCCGGTTTTCTTGGTGCCTCTGCCCGATCGGGCGGCGATAGTTTGCATGACCCCTCGGTCGAAAGCAAATGCGGTCGACGGGCCTTGCATATCGGGCGAGGCGTGAAACTCGCGGCGCGCCCGCGATATTCCCGAATCCGCCGGAACACCGTGACAGCATGGGCGCTGACCGCAGATCGGAGGGGTGTTTCGCATGGAACAGCTCAAAGTCATCGGAACCGAGGATGACGTCCTCGTCGTCGCGACCGAATCGGGCGAGAGATTCGCCCTCGCGCTGGACGAGGTGCTGCGCGCGGAGGCGCGCCGGTCGCGCCGCGACCGCGACACCGACGACGGTGCTCCCCGGCCGAGCCCGCGGGAGATCCAGGCGCACATCCGCGCCGGTCTCTCGGCGCGCGAGGTCGCGACGCTGCTGAACGCACGGATCGAGGACGTCGAGCGCTTCGAGCGTCCCGTCCTGGCCGAGCGCGAGCACGTCGTGGGTCAGGCGCTGGCGGTCCCCGTCCTCCTCGGCGGGGCGCTCGAGCACGACGCCCCCATCACGTTCGGCGCGGCCGTGAGGGCCAAGCTCGCCGAGGCCGGCGCCTCCGCGGAGCGGTGGACCAGCTGGAAGGACGCCAACGGCTGGATGGTCAAGCTGGAGTTCACGGCGAACGGCATCGACCACGACGCCCGCTGGAGCTTCGACCCCCGCCGCAGCAACCTGTCGCCCCAGAACGCGGACGCCATCCAGCTCTCCCGTCAGGGATCCCTGCCCGAAGGGCTGATCCCGCGCCTGCGCGCCCTCGACACGCCCCTGCCCAAGGACGACAGCCGCTTCGACAGCGGCGCCTTCGGGCCCCGCAAGCTCGAGATCGACGACGAGCAGTCGACCGAGCCCGTCGGTCCCGCGCCCGCCGCGGTGCAGGCGGCCGCCATCAAGAGGGCACCGGACGCCCCCGTGACCTCGGCGGAGACCGCCGACCTCCTCGAGGCGCTGCGGCGCCGCCGCGGACAGCGGGAGCCGCTGCCTGGCACGACCGAGCAGGAGGGCGCGCCGCGCACGGGCGCCGCGCCCGTGGCCCTGTTCGACGCCGTCGCGGTCGAGCCCGAGCACCGGGAGGACGACGTCGAGACGACGGCGTCGACGGATCGTCCGGCGCCCGCGGAGACGGGCCGTCGCCCGAAGGGCCGTCCGTCGATGCCCTCCTGGGACGAGATCGTCTTCGGCGCGCGCAGCGACGAGAGCTGACGCGGGTCTCCCCCGGCGTCGTTCGAGCCGCGTCGGCCCGCGGGCGACTCAGGCGAACGCGCCCAGGCGCAGCAGCGGGACGGTCCGCTCCTCGTCCGTGAGTGAGCCGTGCTGCCCCACCATCCGCTGGGGGCGCTTGTCGCGCTCCCGGTCGTCGTAATAGGCGAAGCGACCGCGGGCCGCCACGAGGACGTCGCCGATCCGGTCGCCTACCTCGTCGTCGACCGCGCCGAACACGCCCGCGGCGACGGCCTCGTCGCGGCTCATGACCCAGGCCCGGGCGGCCTCGCGGTCGCGCCAGACGGCGAGGACGTCGTCGGCGCGACCGGGCTCGGCGTACAGGTGCAGCATGCGCGGCTCGCCGCCGATGAGGGCGACGCCGTCGACGCGCGGGTCGTCCTCGCCGAGGAGCACGTGCTTGTGCGCGGGCACGTCGACCATGCCGTGATCCGCGGTGACCAGGACGCCGGTGCCCGGGTCGAGGGCGGCATCCAGGATCCGGGCGGCCCCGTCGACGCGCTCGAGCGCGTCCGTCCAGGGGTCGGACTCCCAGCCGTGCTTGTGACCGGCGCTGTCGAGATCGGGGGCGTACAAGTAGATGAGGGCTCCGGGATGCCGCCCGGCCAGATCGGCCGCGATGCGGACGCGTTCCTCCAGGTCGCTCGAGGCCAGGAACTCGGCGCCGCGGAGGGTGGCGGCGGTGAAGCCGGTCCCCGTGTACTCCGGACGCGAGACGACGAAGCACGGGCGTCCCGCTGCGGCCTCGCTCTCCATGAGGGGGCGTCGGCGCTGCCAGGTGAGGGGGTCCAGGCCGTCGGTCTCCCAGCCGTGCAGCTGATTGGAGGCGACGTCCGTGCCGGGGATCCGCGCGCGGTAGCCGACGATGCCGTGCCCGCCCGGCTCGGCGCCGGTGAGGAGGCTGCTGAGGGCCGCCGCGGTCGTCGACGGGAACACGGTGCGGGCCACGTCGCGGCGTCCGCCCACGGACCCCAGGAAGCGCGCATGACCGCGACGTGCGGCGAGGTTGTGGGCGCCGAGCCCGTCGACGACGAAGACGATCGCGCTGCGCGCGGGGGCGAACCAGTCGCCCTCCCCGTTCAGCGACGCGATCGTCTGGGTGAGAACGCCGGTGAGGCTCCGGGAGCGGGGCGGGTCGGCCGGTAGGCTGAGGGACATCGGGGCCAGTCTCCCACACGACTCGCGGCCGCCCTGTCGGCCCTCGCGACCCGACGCCGCTCTATCCGAGGCCTGAACTATGCCCGATTCCCGTTCCTCCTCCCCTGTCGCCGAGCGCATCGAGGACGTCGATGTCTCCGCCGAGATGCAGGGGTCTTTCCTGGAGTACGCCTACTCCGTCATCTACTCGCGCGCACTCCCCGACGCACGCGACGGGCTCAAGCCGGTTCAGCGCCGCATCCTCTACCAGATGGCCGAGATGGGCCTGCGTCCCGACCGGGGCCACGTCAAGAGCGCCCGCGTCGTCGGCGAGGTGATGGGAAAGCTCCACCCCCACGGCGACGCCCCCATCTACGACGCCCTCGTCCGCCTCGCCCAGCACTTCTCCCTGCGCGTGCCGCTCGTCGACGGGCACGGCAACTTCGGCTCCCTCGACGACGGCCCCGCCGCCCCCCGCTACACGGAGGCGCGTCTGGCCCCGCCCGCGCTGGCGCTGACCGAGAACCTCGACGAGGACGTCGTCGACTTCATCCCGAACTACGACGGCCAGTTCCAGCAGCCCGACGTCCTCCCCGCGGCGTTCCCGAACCTCCTCGTCAACGGCGCCACCGGCATCGCCGTCGGCATGGCGACGAACATGGCCCCGCACAACCTCGTGGAGGTGGTGGCGGCCGCGACCCATCTGCTGCGGCATCCCGAGGCCTCCGTCGAGGAGCTCATGGAGTTCGTCCCGGGCCCCGACCTGCCCTCCGGCGGGATCATCGTCGGCCTCGACGGCATCAAGGACGCGTACACCAACGGCCGCGGCAGCTTCCGCACGCGGGCGAAGGCGTCGATCGAGTCCCTCGGCCCGCGCCGCACCGGCATCGTCATCACCGAGCTGCCCTACCTCGTCGGCCCGGAGCGCGTGATCGAGAAGATCAAGGACGCGGTGCAGGCCAAGAAGCTGACCGGCATCGCCGACGTCACCGACCTGACGGACCGCAACAACGGGCTGCGCCTGGTGATCGGCATCAAGACCGGCTTCGACCCGAAGGCCGTCCTCGAGCACCTGTACCGCCTGACCCCGCTCGAGGACTCGTTCGGCATGAACAATGTCGCCCTCGTCGACGGTCAGCCGCAGACCCTCGGCCTGAAGGAGATGCTGCGGGTCTATCTCGACCACCGCATCCGCGTGGTCACGCGTCGCAGCGAGTTCCGCCTCGCGCGCAAGCGGGAGCGTCTGCACCTCGTCGAGGGACTCCTCATCGCGATCCTCGACATCGACGAGGTCATCCAGGTCATCCGCTCCTCCGATGACGGCGACGAGG
The DNA here is from genome assembly GCA_016870695.1 of Actinomycetota bacterium. Classification (GTDB taxonomy): domain Bacteria; phylum Actinomycetota; class Actinomycetes; order Actinomycetales; family Microbacteriaceae; genus Microbacterium. The sequence continues at coordinate 8,003 of VGAV01000027.1, forward strand.
CGCGCACGCGGCTGCAGGAGGTGTTCGACCTCTCGCACCCGCAGGCCGAGTACATCCTCGAGCTGCGCCTGCGCCGCCTGACGAAGTTCTCACGCATCGAGCTCGAGGCCGAGCGCGACCGCCTGCAGGCCGAGATCGACGAGCTCGTCCGCCTGCTCGGCGACGACCTGCTGCTGCGCGACCAGGTCGCCCGGGAGCTGCAGGCCGCCGCGGACGCCTACGGCACCCCGCGGCGCACGATGCTGCTGAACGGCGGACCCGTGCAGCCGCGCTCGGCGAAGGCCGCGGCCGCGGCGGACCTGCAGATCGCGGACGCCCCGTGCCGCGTCTTCCTGTCGGCGACGGGCCGGATGATCCGCGCGGAGCTCTCCGCCGACGCTCCCGGGGGCGGGGTCGTCCCGCCGACCCGGCGGTCCAAGCACGACGCGGTCCGCTCGTCCGTCGACACGACCACCCGCGGCGACATCGGCGCGGTCACCTCCGCCGGACGCCTCGTGCGCTTCTCCCCCGTCGACCTGCCGTCGGTGCCGGGCAACTCCGTGCAGCTGGCCGCGGGCACCCGCGTCGAGCAGTACCTCCCGCTGGCCAAGGGCGAACAGGTCGTCGCCCTGGTCCCGCTGACGGACGGGCCGCCCGTCGCCCTCGGCACCGCCCAAGGCGTGGTCAAGCGCGTCGCCGCGAGCGAGCTGGGGACGAAGCCCGACATCGAGATCATCGCGCTGCGCAACGGCGACCGCGTGGTCGGCGCCGCGCCCGCCTCCGACGGGGCCGAGCTCGTGTTCGTGGCCGCCGACGCCCAGCTGCTGCGGTTCGACGCCTCCTCGGTGCGGCCGCAGGGACGCTCGGCGGGCGGCATGGCCGGCATCCGTCTCGCCGACGACGTGGAGGTCATCTCGTTCTCGGTCGTCGGAGCGTCGGCGTTCGACGCCGTCGTCGTGACTATCGCGGGCAGCAGCAGCGCCCTGCCGGGCACCGACGCGGGCAGCGCCAAGGTATCGGCGTTCAGCGAGTTCCCCGCCAAGGGGCGGGCCACGGGCGGGGTGCGCGCGCAGCGCCTGCTGCGCGGGGAGGACGCGCTCGTGCTCGCCTGGGTCGGAACCGACCCGCGCGCAGTGGGTCCGGACGGCGCGGCGCGCACGCTCCCCGACGCCGGCGCGAAGAGGGATGCCTCGGGTCAGCCGCTCGATGCGGTCGTCGCCGCGGTGGGTACGACCGTCCGCTGACCCCGCGCCACCCGCTCCCGCGCTGACCGGGCTCCCGCGCTGAACCCGAGGGCTCGGGTCAGACGTCGATGCGTTCGCGCGACAGGCGGTCGCTGGAGTCCACGATGAACTCCCGGCGCGGGGCGACGTCGCTGCCCATGAGCAGGTCGAACACCTGGGCCGCGGACTCGATGTCCTTCACCTGCACGCGGCGGAGGGTGCGGCCGGCCCGGTCCATCGTGGTGGTCGCGAGCTGGTCGGCATCCATCTCGCCGAGGCCCTTGTAGCGCTGGACCGGCTCCTGCCAGCGCTTGTTCGACCGCTTGAGCCGGGTGAGCAGGGCGTGCAGTTCCTGCTCGCTGTACGTGTAGATGGTCTCGTTGGGCTTCGACCCCGGGTTCATGACGATCACGCGGTGCAGCGGCGGAACGGCGGCGAACACGCGTCCCGCCTCGACCAGCGGGCGCATGTAGCGGAAGAACAGCGTCAGCAGCAGCGTCCGGATGTGCGCCCCGTCGACATCGGCGTCGCTCATCAGGATGATCTTCCCGTAGCGCGCGGCGTCGAGATCGAACGAGCGCCCCGACCCGGCGCCGATCACCTGGATGATCGACGCGCATTCGGCATTCGACAGCATGTCGCTGATCGACGCTTTCTGCGTGTTGAGGATCTTTCCGCGAATGGGCAGCAGCGCCTGATATTCGCTGTTGCGAGCGTCTTTGGCGGTGCCCAGCGCGGAATTGCCTTCCACGATGAACAGCTCGGAGTCGGCGACGTCGTTGGACCGGCAGTCGACGAGCTTCGACGGTAGCGAGGACGACTCCAGCGCGTTCTTGCGGCGCTGCGTCTCTTTGTGCGTGCGCGCCGAGATGCGCGCCTTCATCTCCGACACGACCTTCTCGAGCAGCAGCGACGTCTGCGCCTTGTCGTCGCGCTTGGGCGACGAGAAGCGCGCCGCGAGCTCGGAGGAGACGACGGATGCCACGATCTGACGCACCGCGGGGGTGCCGAGCACCTCCTTGGTCTGTCCCTCGAACTGCGGCTCCGGCAGACGGACGGTCAGCACCGCGGTGAGCCCGGCGAGGATGTCGTCCTTCTCGATCTTGTCGTTGCCGACCTTCAGCTTGCGGGCGTTCTGCTCGATCTGGCTGCGCAGCACCTTCATCAGGCCCTGCTCGAAGCCCTGCTGGTGCGTGCCGCCCTTCGGCGTGGCGATGATGTTGACGAACGATCGCGACGACGTCTCGTAACCCGTGCCCCAGCGCACCGCGACATCGACCTCGCACTCGCGCTTCACCTCGGTGGGGACCATCGCCCCGTTGGACTGCAGCACCGGGACGGTCTCGGTGAACGAGCCGGTGCCGGTCAGACGCCAGGTGTCGGTGATTGCGGCATCCGGAGCCAGGAAGTCGGCGAACTCCGAGATGCCGCCGTCGAAGCGGTAGCTCGTCTCGACCGGCTCCTCGGCGCGCTCGTCGCGGATGACGATCTCGAGTCCGGGAACGAGGAACGCCGTCTGACGGGCGCGCTGCACGAGCTCGTCGAGCCCGAACGCCGCGTCGCGCGTGAAGATCTGACGGTCGGCCCAGTAGCGGATCCGCGTCCCGGTGACGCCCTTGGCGGCCTTGCCGACGACGCGAAGCTCGCTGCTGCGCTCGTACGGGGTGAACGCCGAGTCGGGGGCGTCGCCGGCGAACGTGCCGGGCTCGCCGCGATGGAACGACATCGCGTAGGTCTTGCCGGCGCGGTCGACCTCGACGTCGAGCCGCTCCGACAGGGCGTTGACGACGGACGCGCCGACGCCGTGCAGTCCGCCGGACGCCGCGTACGAGCCGCCGCCGAACTTGCCGCCGGCGTGCAGCTTCGTGAAGACGACCTCCACGCCCGACAGGCCCGTGCGGGGCTCGATGTCGACCGGGATGCCGCGGGCGCGGTCGCGCACCTCGACGCTGCCGTCGGCGTGCAGGAGGATCTCGATGCGCGAGCCGAAGCCGCCGAGGGCCTCGTCCACGGAGTTGTCGATGATCTCCCACAGGCAGTGCATGAGGCCGCGGGAGTCGGTGGACCCGATGTACATGCCCGGGCGCTTGCGGACCGCCTCGAGGCCCTCGAGGACCTGGAGGTGATGGGCGGAATACTCGGAAGTCACGGTTCTCCAGACTAATCGCCGGGTACGACATCCCTGAGCAGACGCGCGGCCGCCCGGGGCCGCCGTACGCGTACAGCGAAATGTGATCAACCGTCGGCATAGACGAAACATCCGCGTGGTTGTATGAGACGACTCGCCCAACAATCATCCGAGGAGGGCACCCGAAATGACCACCACGACTGCAACCGACGCGTCCGCCGTCCTCGAGCACCGTCTGACCGCCGCGGATCGCTGCGACTCCTGCGGCGCGCAGGCCTACATCGCCGCCGAGGTGAACGGCAGCGAACTGCTGTTCTGCGCTCACCACGGCCGCAAGTACGAGGAGAAGCTCCGCGCCGTCGCCACCTCGTGGCATGACGAGACCGCGCGCCTCTCCGCTGCGGACTGACAACGATCAAGAAGGACCCCGTCTCGCTCACCCAGCGATGCGGGGTCCTTCTGCGTGCTCGCGCGTCCTCCGGCTGACGGGCCCGCACGGACGCCGCTGACCCGGGTCAGCCCTCGTAGACGCGCGGCAGCACGGGCGAGACGCGCAGCGCGATCTCCTCGCCGATGGTGTCCACGAGCTCGGCCAGATCCGTCGCCGTGACCTCGGCGCCGCCGCCGAACACGGCCACCCGCTGCCCGCGCTGCGCGCCGGGCCACGGATCCACGACGAGACGCGTCGACTCGATCCCGCGCACGCGGCGGGGACCGGCCGGGGTCCGGACGTCGAAGCGTCCGGCGAGGGTCTGCGGCAGCCCGTGCAGGCTGCCCACGTCGAGGTGCACCGCCGTGGCCGCGACGTCGAGGACGGCGGCATCCACGGTCCCGATCGGGCGGATGCCGAGCTCGACGTCGGAGGGACCGCCGGCGGGACGGATGCCGTACGAGAACGCGCCGATGCGGACGAGGTCCTCGCGGAACGGCGCGCGCGCGAACCCGGCGGCGCTGGCGGCGAGGTGGGCCACGGCGGGCGTCAGGCCCCGGGCGGCGGCGGCCTCGCGCGCGGCGAGGAAGAGGGCGCGGGCGTCGTCGTCGTCCTGGTCGGACGCCTCGGAGATGTGCGACCAGATGCCCGTCAGCTCCGCGCGCCCCGCGGCGACGAGGGCGGCGACGCTGTCGAGGGCGGCATCCCAGCGCTCCGGGCGGATGCCGTTGCGGTGCAGCCCCGTGTCGATCTTGAGGTGCACGCGTGCCGGGGGCCCCCCTGCGGGGAGGGCCTCGAGCGCGTCGAGGAGCGCCTGGTCGCCGATGCCGAGGTCGAGTCCGGCGGCGGCACCCGTCGCGAGGTCGTCGGCGCCGCCGAGCAGCCAGACGAAGATGCGCACGTCGGGGCCGAGAAACTCCCGGACCGCCACCCCCGTCTCGACGTCGAAGGCGCCGAACCAGCGCACGCCCTCGTCACGGGCGCGGGTGACGATCGCCGCGAGACCGTGGGCGTACGCGTCGTCCTTGACGACGAGCATGTGCTCCGCCGGCGCGACGGTCTCGCGGATGCGGCGGAGGTTGTCGGCGAAGACGCCGAGGTCGACGCGGTAGACGGCGCTCACCCGACCACCTCGCGGCGCGCCCGGGCCCCCACGGTCGCGACGATCTCGCCGGCGCCGAGGCCGGTGGCATCCATCCACTCCCCCAGCGACGGGTCGCCCTCGGCCGCATCGCCGAAGTAGACGACCTCGGAGCCCCACGGGACCGGGGATCCCACGTCGACGACGCAGACGTCCATCGCGACGCGGCCGACGATGCGGTGCCGGCGTCCGGCGATGCCGACGCTCACCGCGTTGCCGAGCGAGCGGACCACCCCTTGCGCGTAACCGCCCGTCACGAGCGCGACGACCGTATCCGCCGGAGCACGGTGCGTGTAGCCGTACGAGACGCCCTCGCCGGTCAGCAGCGGCTTGCAGCCGAGCACGCGTCCGCGCAGCGACATCACCGGGCGGGTGCCGCTCCCGGGCAGGCCGAAGAGCACCTCCGGATGGAGCCCGTCCGGCGCGATGCCGAGGGCGGACAGGGTGGATGCCACCCAC
>VGAV01000028.1 GCA_016870695.1 Actinomycetota bacterium
ACTGGGATGCCTTCGACGTGACCGCGATCGAGGACTTCCTGCCCAACGCCGCCCTCACCGCCAACGGCCAGCCGCCGCACGACAACCCGATGGACATGGAGATCGGCCCCGACGGCTCGATGTACGTGCTCGATTACGGCGACGGCTTCTTCCGCGCGAACCCCGACGCCGGCCTGTACCGGATCGACTACGTCGCCGGGAACAAGTCTCCCCAGGCGAGCTTCACCGCCACGCCGATGTCGTCGTCGACGGCGCCGCTGACCGTGGAGTTCGACGCCACGGCGTCGGTCGACCCCGACGGCGACGAGGTCACCTACCAGTGGGACTTCGACGGCGACGGCACGTTCGACGCCACCGGCGCGACCGCGTCGCACACCTACACCGAGATCGGCAACTACACCGCCCGCCTGCGGGTGTCGGACCCGGCCGGCCGCTTCGGCCTGACCACCCGCACCATCTCGGTCGGCAATCAGGCGCCCGAGGTGACGATCGCGTTCCCCGAGAACGGGGCGTTCTTCGACTGGGGTCAGGCCATCCCGTTCCAGGTGACCACCTCGGACGCCGAGGACGGCGACGCCACCGACTGCGCCCGCGTGGCGTGGACCTACGGCCTCGGCCACGACGAGCACGCCCACCCGGAGGTCTCGGGCACCGGCTGCACCGGCGTGTTCCGCACCGACCCGAACTCGCCCGAGCACGGCCCCGGCGCCCTGCTCTACGGCGCGGTCGTGGTGACCTACACGGACCGGGGCGCGAACGGCCTGCCCGCCGCGACCGGTGAGGCGACCCTCCGTCTCAACCCGAAGGAGCAGCAGGCGGAGCACGCGATCCGTCGCCAGGGCGTCGTGAACTACGCGGATGCCACGGCCTCGGGCGGCAACGCCGTCCGCGGTCTCGGCGCGGGCGACTTCCTGGCCTTCGACCCGGTGAGCTTCGCCGGCATCGACGGTGCGGTCATCCGCGCCAACGGCGCCGGAGAGGTGCAGCTGCGCTGGGGTGCGGCCGACGCGGAGCCGTTCGCCACGGCCGCCATCCCGGCGGGCCAGGGCTGGCAGGACGTCGAGATCGCCTTCGACGCCCCGGAGGGCACCGGTGCGCTGTACGTCACGTCCGGCGACGAGCTCGCCCTGGACGCGCTGACCATGGTCGGCGACGGCGTCGGCGATGTCACGGCTCCGACCGTGGCGCACACCCTCGCCCCCGCCGCCCCCACGGGCGTCGGCGGCGTGTACAACGAGCCGGTCCGCTTCTCGGTGCAGGCCGCCGACAACGGAACGCTCGCCAGCGTCCAGTACTCGCGGGACAACGGCGCGACCTGGTCGAACCTGGCCGCCGGCGAGCAGTACGGCGTGACGTTCTCCGAGAACGGCACGTACGACATCCGCTACCGCGCCACCGACACCGGCGGCAACGTGTCGGAGCTCGGATCGGCGACGTTCACCATCGACCTCGACGCTCCGAACGAGCCGACGGTCGAGAGCCGGACGCTCGTGACGCTCGCCTCGCCGCGTGCCACCTACGGCGCCCCCGGTGACGTGACCGTCTCGGTCCGCGGCGACGGCGGCGTCCCCTCCGGCGAGGTCGTGCTGACCGCCGGCGAGCGCGAGCTGGGCCGGGCGGCCCTGGACGCGGACGGCAACGTCGTCTTCGCCCTCCCGGCCGACCTGCCCGTGGGCACGCACACGCTGCGCGCCACGTACGGGGCGGACGAGACGTTCATCGGCTCGGCCGGCATCGGTCGCCTGACCGTCTCGCAGGCCCGGTCGACGACCGCGCTCGAGGTCGCACCCAACCCGGTCAAGCCCGCCGTGGCCGCGACCGCGACGGTGAAGGTCACCTCCTCGACGGGCATCGCGCCCACCGGCGAGGCGACCGTGACGGTGCGCCGCAACAACGCGGTCGTCGCCACCCTCACCGGCACCCTCGGCGCCGATGGCAGCGTCCGCGTGACTCTGCCGAAACTCGGCAGCGTCGGCAGCTATCAGGTGCAGGCGGCCTACACCGGTTCGACCGGCGTGGCCAAGAGCAGCGCGATCACCGGACTGACCGTCGCGCGGTAACACCCGGCGGGGGTCGCGTCTCGACGCGGCCCCCGCCCCCGGCCGACCCGGGCCCCCCGGGCGGACACACCTCAAAGGAGAGTCATGAGTCACCACCACGACCACGCGCACCCGACGGTCTCGGCGAAGCCGATGAGCCGCCGGACGCTGCTGAAGGCACTGGCCGCCTCGTCGGTCGCCGTCGGCATCGGCGCCGCCGCCGCTCCGGCGGCCACCGCCGCCACCGGACTGGGCGCCCGCGCCGCGGCCCCCAGCGTCAGCGCCGGCAAGCGCCTCGTGCCGGTCAACCGCATCGGCATCCAGCTGTACACCGTCCGCGACAAGGTCAGCTCCCTCGGCTTCCGCGCGGTCTTCGAGGAACTCGCGAACATCGGCTACTCGGAGATCGAGTTCGCCGGGTACACGCAGGGCCAGGTCGGCGCGATCACCCCGCAGGAGATCCGCCAGCTGCTCGACGACAACGGCCTGCGCGCCGCCGGCTCGCACGTCAACCTGACGCCGGCGAACATCGACCAGCAGCTCGAGATCGCGCACATCCTGGGCACGCCGCACCTCGGCCAGGGCGGACCCATCGCCGGGGGCTACGGCGGACCCATCCCCCGCGACCAGTGGGTCTCGGCCATCGAGACCTGGAACCAGATGGGCGCCAAGGCCAAGGCATCCGGGATCAAGCTCTACTCGCACAACCACGCGCAGGAGTGGGGCTTCACGTCGGACACCAACGAGCGGGTCTACGACCTGCTCTGGGACGGCTTCGACCGCGAGTCGGTGTTCTTCGAGATGGACGTCTACTGGGCCCACGTCGGCAAGCACCTGTACCCCGGGTTCGAGCCGATCGACTACATCAAGCGCGACCCCCGGCGCTTCCCGATCCTCCACCTCAAGGACGGCAAGCTGAACCCGGAGAGCGCCAACGGCTACGACATCATCGAGTTCGGCGCCGGGAACATCGACTACACCGCCTTCCTGTCGCAGCTGCGCGACCGCGGGCAGCGCTACGGCATGTTCGAGCAGGACAACGCCGCCACCTCGGCCGTCGGCGGCAACCCGCTGAACTCCCTGGCCAACGCCGACCGCAGCTACGACCAGATCGCGTCCCTGCGCGCCTGAGGGACGAGGAAGAAGAGATGAAGAACCTCACCAAGATCACGACCGTCGGCCTCCTCGCCATCGGGGGCAGCGTCGTCGCGGTCCCCGCGTACGCGGCCGACCTCTCCTGCACCGGCGACCTCGGCAGCCAGACCGTCTCGGGCACCCTGACCGTCCCCGGCGGCGTGGACTGCGTGCTCGGCGGCGCGACCGTCGAGGGCGACATCATCGTCGAGCCCGGCGGCTGGCTCGACGCGACGTCGGTCACCGTCACCGGCGACGTCATCGCCACCGACGCGTACGGCGTCTCCCTCGACGGCACGAGCGTGGCCGGGGACATCAGCGCGTACTCGGCCGACACGACCGTCGGGTTCCTCTACGTCACCGACCTGCGGGTCGGCGGCTCCGTCGAGGCCGGCGGCATCGACGTCGAGGTGACCGACAGCGCCATCGCGGGGTCGCTCACCACGCAGCAGGCGACGTACGTCGACCTCGTGCGCACCTCGGTCGACCAGGACGTCTCGATCGACGGCTCGGCGTGGGGCGTCTCGCTCACCGGCGCGATCGTCGCGGGCGACGTCTCGGTCAACGGCAGCGGACGGGACGTGCTCATCGGCGCGACCGCCGACGGCGGAGCGGATGCCTTCGCGAACACGATCGGCGGAGGCCTGACGCTCTCGGGCAACACCGCCAACCTGCGTGTCGCCGCCACGACCGTGTACGGCGCTCTCGCGCTCGACGGGAACACCCCGGCCGCGGCGTTCGGGACCGGCGTCCGCGCCGGCTCGACCACCGGGGACTACACCGGCGAGGCCCCCACGGCCCCGCCTGCGGGCGACCAGTCGATCGCGGTCACCGTGCCCGACCAGGGCTCCGGCGAGCTGACGTGGTCGATCGAGGGCACCTCGAACCTCGTCGACCTGGGGGTGGCCGAGGAGAAGCTCGACCACTACCACGCGGCCGGTTCGATCGTCCCGATCCGCATCCAGGACACCCGTCCCGGCAACCCCGGCTGGTCGCTCACTGCGCAGGTGTCCGACTTCCTCGCCGGCGGCGAGGCGGTGTCGAGCAAGTACCTCGGATGGACGCCCGAGGTGCTCGAGACCCAGGGCGGCGCCGTCGCCGGCGCTCCGGTGCCCTCGGGCTTCGACAGCGGCCAGGGCCTCTCGGTCGCGCGCACCCTCGCCCAGGCCAACGACGGCCACGAGCGGGGCTCCTCGCTCGTGAGCGCCGACCTGGATCTCAAGCTCCCGCTCGAGACCCCCCGCGGCACCTACACCGCGACCATCACGCTGACCGCGCTCAGCTGATTCCCCCGCCGGGGCCGTGGACCTGCTCCACGGCCCCGGCCCCTTTTCCTCTCGCAGAAAGCCCCGCCCATGTCCCTGGCGCCCTCCTCCCCCGTCCTCTGCTCCCCTCCTCGTGATGCCGTGACGTGCCGCAGATGTCCCCCGCGCGGCGGTGTCGACGGACATGTGCGACACGTCAGCGCTGCGAGAAAGGGGCTTCGGGCCCGGGTAGGGGTGCTGGCGGCGGCGGTCGCGCTCGCGCTGGCGGCGCCCGCCGCGGCGCCCGCACCGGCGGCGGCGGCACCCTCGGTCCTGGCGGCGGCGGACACCGCCCCCGACACGACCGTGACCTGGAGCGTGCGCCCGGCGGACACCGCGCAGGGGCGCGACCGCCCCAACTACGGCTACGACCTGGCCCCCGGCGGGACCGTCGGCGACGCCCTCTCCGTGACCAACCGCAGCGCCGAGCCGATCACGCTCGCCGTCTACGCCGCGGACGGCTTCCTCACCGCCGACGGAGCGCTCGACATCCTCGCTGGCGGCGAGGAGTCCACCGAGCTGGGCAGCTGGATCGACATCGCCACCCCGCAGCTCACCCTCGACAGTGGCGCCACCGCCGAGGTGCCGTTCTCCCTCGCCGTCCCCGCGGACACCCCGCCCGGGGACTACGCGGCCGGTGTCGTGGCATCCATGCTGGTCACCGGCGACGACGGGACGGTCACCGAACGACGTCTCGGGTCCCGCGTGCACCTGCGCGTGATGGGCGACCTCGCTCCCGCACTGACCGTGACCGACGTCGCCGTGGACTACCACGGCACCCTCAACCCGGTGGAGGCGGGCAGTGCGACCGTCACCTACACGATCCACAACACCGGGAACTCGCGCCTGGACCCCGACGTCGACGTCGCCCTGGGCGGTCCGTTCGGGTGGGCCGCGGTGACGGCCGAGGACGACGCCCCCGAGCTGCTGCCCGGCAGCACGCTGGAGCGCACGGTCGAGGTGGCGGGGGTCCTCCCCCTCGGTCTGCTGGCCGCCGACGTGACCGCGACCTCGCAGGTCGTCTCCCGCACGCTCGAAGGCACCGAGGCGTCGACCTTCGACCCGCTCGTCACCGTCGGCTCCGCGTCGACCGCGGCCGTTCCGTGGACGGCGCTCGCCCTCCTCCTTCTCGTCGCCGGGGTCGTCGCGTGGCGCATCGTCGCCGCACGCCGTCGGAAGGCCGCGCACGAGCGGGAGATCGCCGCCGCGGTGGCCGCCGCGACCGCCGGACGCGAGGACGGCACCGGAGCCGGTCACGACTCGCCGTCCGAGTCCGCTGTCACCGTCGTCGCCCAGGGAGCGCCGGCCGCCGGCCCCGGCGGAGACGCGGATGCCACCACGACCGCGCCCCGGTCGCCCTGAGACCACCCGCGGCGCGGAGAGGGACACTCTGCGCCGCGGGTGACCCACCCGACGCCCGTCGCGCCCCGCGCGGCGGGCGTCCCCGTGCCGTGACATGGCGCAGATGTACACCGCGGCGGGGGCGGGGCGTGCATATGCGGCAAGTCACGGCAGCTGGGTGGGGCTTCGCTCGCGTGCCGTGGGTGAGGGAGAGGGTGAAAAGACGGCCGGAGGGCGCCGGCCCGTGACGAGATCGTGTGTCGTGGCGGGTGGCATCCCTGCATCCCACCCGAAGGGACGGTCCCGTGCTGCCGTTCGTCCTCGTCCGCGCGCTCGCCCACCGCGAGGTCCGCCCGCGCCCCTGCCGCTACTGCGGCACCCCCGTCACGCTGCGCGGGTCCACCGCCGCGGGGCATCGCGGCTTCTGCAGCCGCGAGCATGCCGCGCTCGAGCAGGAGGAGACGCCGTTCTGATCACGGCGTCGCCGCGCGCCTACAGGACCGGTGGGGCGGGTGCGGCCTGCGGGGGCGGGTGAGACAGCGATGCGCCGGTCCGCCCGACGGACGGGCGCACCGGAGGAGCGGGACGGCCCGCCGGCGGAGCCGGCGTCAGACGCGGAGGAAGCCCGTGCTCAGCGACTCCGGCGACAGGGCGTGCTCGACCGCGAGCATGCTCGCCCCGACGACGCCCGCGCGCTCCGCGGCGACCGACTGCACGATGGAGAGGTACTCCGTCGCCAGCGGCGTCGACCGCGTGTACACGACCTCGCGCACGCCGGCGATGAGGTGCTCGCCGACGCGGGCCATCGATCCGCCGATCGCGATGACCGAGGGGTTCATCAGGCTCACGCAGGTCGTCAGCACCTCGCCGATGTCGCGCCCGGCCTGCCGGACCGCCTGGATCGCGTCGATGTTGCCGCGCTTGACCAGGTCGACCACGTCCGTGCCGGTGTGCGCCTCGATCCCGTCGCGTCGGAGCGCGCGGGCGATGGCGGGTCCGGATGCCAGGGCCTCGAGGCATCCACGGTTCCCGCACTGGCACGGGATGTCCGCGCCGCGCGCGACCTGCACGTGCCCGATGTCGCCGGCGATGCCCTGCGCGCCGCGCTGGAGCTCGCCGCCGGAGATGATCCCGGTGCCGATGCCGGTGGCGACCTTGACGAACATGAAGTGGTCCACGGACGGCCAGGCGACGCTGCGCTCGCCCAGGGCCATGATGTTCACGTCGTTGTCGACGAGCACGGGGACGGCGAGGTGCTGGTTGATCCAGCCGGGGATGTCGAAGCGGTCCCACCCGGGCATGATCGGCGGGTTGACCGGCTGCCCGGTCGAGTGCTCGACGGGTCCGGGGACGCCGATGCCCATGGCGGCGACGTCGGATGCCGAGCGGCCCGAGGCCGCCAGCAGCTCGGTCGTCGCCTCGACGAGCCATGACAGCACCGGCTCGGGACCGAGCGCGATGTCGAGGGCGCCGGTCTTCTCGCTGAGGACCTTGCCGGTGAGATCGGCCATCGCGACGATCGCGTGCGAGGCGCCGATGTCCACGGCCATGACGACCTTGGCCGCGGGGTTGATCGCGAACTGGGACGGCGGCCGTCCCCCCGTCGAGACGGCGTCGGCCACGGGGGTGATGAGGCCCATGCGCATCAGCTCGTCCACCCGGACCGCGACCGTCGAACGGGCCAGTCCGGTCGACTTGGCCAGTTCGGCCCGCGTGCGCGGTACGCCGTCGCGCAGCAGCTGGAACAGCTGACTGACACCGGTCACCGGCGCGGCAGAATCCGTGGTCATCCTTCTCACGCCCTCAGTACACCATTAGTTGATCTGGATCCGATCCATCTACCGACGGCGACTGTCCGTGAAACGCAGTCGCCGTCGGTGTCGACGGGGTCAGCCGCGGCCCGGCGGGCGCGAGAAACGCTGCTGCAGGAGGACCGCGACGACGATGATGACGCCCTTCGCGACGGCCTGCACCGACGACGACAGATTGTTCTGGACGAACACGTTCGACAGCGTCGCGAAGATCAGGACGCCGAAGACCGTGCCCGTGACCGTGCCGCGACCGCCGATGAGCAGCGTACCGCCGACGACGACCGCGGCGATCGCGTCGAGCTCGACGAGCGTGCCGTGGGTCGAGGTGCCGGCCGTGGTGCGACCGAGGATCATGACGGCGGCGATGCCCGAGCACAGGCCGGTGAGCGCATAGAGCAGCATCGTGTGGCGCTTCACGTTGATGCCCGCCAGGCGTGCGGCCTCGCGGTTGCCGCCGACCGCGACGGTGCGACGGCCGAAGGTGGTGCGGTTCAGCAGCACCCAGCCGAGCGCGGCGACGATGGCGAAGATCCAGATGAGGATGTCGACGCCGAGGATGTCGCCGTTCATGAAGGTGATGAAGCCGCGGTCCTGGACGACGAGGGTCCGGCGCTCGGCCAGGATCTCGGCGAGACCGCGCGCGCCGACGAGCATGGCCAGCGTCGCCATGAACGCGACGACGTTCCCGTAGGCGATGACGATGCCGTTGATCAGACCCGCCCCGACGCCCACGGCGAGCGCGATGACGATCATCATGCTCCAGTGCAGCGAGTCGGCGAGGTCCTGCACCGCCGCGAGCGTGGCGACGACGGAGGCCAGGCCCATGACGGAGCCGACCGAGAGGTCGATGCCGCCGGCGATGATCACGAACGTCATGCCGATGGCGATGACGCCGATGATGGAGGCCTGGCGCAGGATGACCAGCATGTTGTCGAGGCTGGTGAAGGACCCCTGCGCGGTGACGGCGCCGATCACGACGATCAGCAGCAGCGCGACGACGAGGCCGAGGTTGCGTCCGGCGGAGCCGGAGAGGAGGCGGCGCCACGCGGGGACGGCCTCCGGGGCCGGCGTGACGCCGGTCTCGGTGGGCACGGTCCGCGCACGGGTCGGGGTGGTCGGCTCGCTCACGCGGCGGATCCTTTCATGACGAGGTCGAGCACTCCGTGCTCGTCGATCTGGTGGGAGGGGAGGGTGCGGAGGATCCGGCCGTCCGCGACGACGAGGACGACGTCGGCGAGGCCGAGCACCTCCTCGATCTCGCTGGAGACGACGACGACGGCGTTGCCTGCCGCGGCCAGGTCCCGGATGAGGGCGTAGATCTCGGCGCGGGCGCCGACGTCGACGCCGCGGGTGGGTTCGTCCAGCAGCAGCACGTCGGTGCCGTGCACGAGCCAGCGGGCGAGGAGGATCTTCTGCTGGTTGCCGCCCGACAGGGTGCGGGCGGGACGGTCGGGGTCGGCCGGGCGCAGCTCGAAGGCGTCGATCTGCTCGCGGGCGATCTTCCGGGCGGCGCGGTCGTCGAGGAAGCCGCCCTTGGCGAAGCGCTTCAAGGATGCCAGCGAGATGTTGACGAAGATGGGCTCGTCGAGCACGAGCCCCTGGCTCTTGCGCTCCTCGGGCGACAGGCCGATGCCGGCCCCGACGGCGGCGCGCACCGACCCGCGGGGCAGGACCTTGTCGCGGACCCGCACGCGTCCGGCGGTCGCCTTGCGCGCGCCGTAGACGGTCTCGAGGATCTCGGACCGGCCCGACCCCACCAGACCGGCGAGTCCGACGACCTCGCCCGCGCGGACGGAGAACGACACGTCCGAGAACACCCCGTCCAGCTCCAGTCCCTCGACGTCGAGGACGACGGGGGCATCGGATGCCACGGGGGCGCGCTCCGGGAAGACGTTGGCGACCTCCCGGCCGGTCATGAGCCGGATGAGCTCGGCGGTGGGCGTCTCGGCGGCGGGCAGGCCGACCGCGGTCGTGCGCCCGTCCTTGAGGACGGTGATGCGGTCGCCGATCTCGCGGATCTCCTCGAGACGGTGCGTGATGTAGACGACGGCGATCCCGGCCCCGGTCAGCTCGCGCACGACCGCGAAGAGGTTCTTCACCTCTTCGGTGTCGAGGACGGCCGAGGGCTCGTCCATGATGATGAGCTTGATGTCGTGCGAGAGCGCGCGCGCCATGCTGACGATCTGCTTGTTCGCGGCGCTCAGGGAGCCGACCTCGGTGTGCGGGGACAGGCGCGCGTGGCCGAGTCGCCGCAGCAGCTCGGTGGTCTGCCGGGCCGCCTCGGACCGTCGGGTGAAGCCGCCCTTGGCGATCTCGTGCCCGAGGAAGATGTTCTCGGCGATGCTGAGGCCGTCGACGACGTCGAGCTCCTGGTACATGGTGGCGATGCCGAGCTCGATGGCCGCCTGAGGGCTGTCGATCTCGACGTCGTCCCCGAGCCATGAGATCTGCCCGCCGTCGGGACGATGGACCCCGGCCAGGGTCTTGATCAGCGTGGACTTCCCCGCGCCGTTCTGGCCGAGCACGCAGTGCACCTCGCCGGGCCGCACCTCGAGGTCGACGCCCCGCAGGGCGCGCACGCCGCCGAACGACTTCGTCACGCCGCGGACGTCGAGTAATGACGATGCATGGTCAACTTTGATCACCCGGCGAACATAACACGCCGCTTCTCCGTCGCGCGACCCTTCTTCTCCGGATGCCGCCCCCATCCGGCCCGCGCCGCTCCCCCGGCGATCTCCCGCAGAGATAGGGGGTACGGGGGAGGTACGGAACTTATAACCGTGAGATAACAAAAGTTGACCACCGAACCGTCACTTCTGCTAGCGTGACCGAGGTCAGAGTGGACCCTCCCGTACGGATGACCCGGGGCCTCGCTGACCCCTGCTGCATCACATTTCAAGGAGGAAACACATGCGCACTCGAATGACCTCGCGCTCCCGCCTGATCCTGACCGGCGCGGCGATGGTCGCCGCCGTCGGCCTGCTCGCCGGCTGCACCGGCTCCGACGGCGACAGCGAGAACGTCGTCGACCAGGGCACCAGCGCCGAGGAGAACGCCGCCGAGGGCGACACCGTCACCATCGGCTTCTCCGGCCCCGCCGCCGACCACGGCTGGCTCGGCGCCATCAACTCCGGCGCCCTCGCCGCCGCCGAGAGCTACTCGGACGTCGACCTGCAGGTCGCCGAGGGCACCAACGACGTCACCGCGCAGATCGCCGCCGTCGAGACCTTCATCAACGACGGCGTCGACGCCATCGTCCTTCTGCCCAGCGACGGCGCGGCACTGACCGAGGTCGCCATCAAGGCGATGGAGGCCGGCATCCCCGTCATCAACGTCGACCGCGAGTTCTCCAGCCCGTTCGCCGCCCGCACCACCGTGCTCGGCGACAACTACGGCATGGGCGTCAGCGCGGGCACCTACATCTGCGAGCAGCTCGAGGGCCAGAGCGACGCCGTCGTCGCCGAGATCGCCGGCATCGACTCGCTGCCGCTGACGCAGGACCGCTCCGCGGGCTTCGCCGACGCGCTGTCGGACTGCGGCCTCGAGGTCGGACCCCGCGTCGCGGCCGACTTCACCGTGCAGGGTGGCGAGTCCGCGACCTCGCAGCTGCTGTCGGCCAACCCCCAGATCGACGCCATCTGGAACCATGACGACGACCAGGGCATCGGCGTCCTCGCCGCCATCACCGCCGCGGGCCGCGACGAGTTCTTCATGGTCGGCGGCGCGGGCAGCCGCAACGCCATGGAGGCCATCCAGGCCGGCGACACCCCGCTGCAGGCCACGGTCATCTACCCCTCGACCCAGGCGGCGGACGGCATCGCCCTCGCCCGACTGATCGCCCAGGGTAAGACGGCCGGCGACCTCATCACCCCGAGCGTCCCGAACCGCATCGTCCTCGACGCCCCGGTCGTGACCGCCGACAACGTCGACTCCTACATCGACCTCGCGTTCAACTCCTGACCGGCCACGGGGGACGTCCGCGACTCCGCGGGCGTCCCCCCGCCGTCCCTCCCCCCACCCGAAAGACACCACCACCGTGACCCAGCCACTCCGCATCGCCATGGTCGGCGCAGGATTCATGGGCGCCGCGCATTCCCAGGGATGGCGCGTGGCCCCTCGGTTCTTCGAGCTGCCCCTCGCCCCCCAGATGAGCGTCCTCGTCGGACGCGACGCCGACCGCACGAGCGAGGCCGCCGAGTGCTGGGGCTGGACCGAATCAGCCACGGACTGGCGAGAGGTCGTCGCGCGCGACGACATCGACGTCGTCGACGTGGTCACGCCGGGCGACACCCACGCCGAGATCGCCATCGCGGCGCTCGAGGCCGGCAAGCACGTCCTCTGCGAGAAGCCCCTCGCCAACACCGTCGACGAAGCCCGGCGGATGGCCGCCGCCGCCGAGAGCGCGCGCGCCCGCGGCATCCGGAGCATGGTCGGCTTCACGTACCGACGGGTGCCGGCCACCACCTTCGCCCGGGACCTCGTCGCCTCGGGACGGATCGGTGAGGTCCGGCAGGTGCGCGCCGAGTACCTGCAGGACTGGCTGAGCGACGCCGAGGCCCCGCTCACGTGGCGCCTGCAGAAGGAGCGCGCCGGCTCCGGCGCCCTCGGCGACATCGGCGCCCACGCCGTCGACCTGACCGAGTACATCACCGGGCAGCGCGTCACGCGGGTCTCAGGCGTCCTCGAGACGATCGTCTCGGAGCGCCCCGTGCTCGCCGAGTCCTCGGGCCTGTCCGGCTCGGCCGGATCCGAGCGCGGCGCCGTGACCGTCGACGACCTGGCGCTGTTCACCGGTCGCCTCGACTCCGGGGCGCTCGCCTCCTTCGAGGCATCCCGGTTCCGCACCGGACGGAAGAACGCGCTGCGCATCGAGATCTCGGGCTCGCGCGGAACCCTCGCCTTCGACTTAGAACGCCTCAACGAGCTCGAGCTGTACGACGCCACGGAGCCGGAGTCCGAGCAGGGCTTCCGCCGCATCTATGTCACCGAGCCGAGCCACCCGTACGTCGGCAACTGGTGGCCGACAGGGCACATGCTCGGCTACGAGCACGGCTTCGCCCACCAGGCGAAGGACTTCGTCGAGGCGGTCGGCTCCGGCGAGGACCCCCGTCCGTCGTTCGCGGACGGGCTGCACGTGCAGAGCGTCCTGGATGCCGTGAGCCGCAGCTCGGACGCCGACAGCGTCTGGGTCGACGTCGACTGACCCCTGACCCCGCGAGAGAGGACACCGCGATGACGCGACCGATCACCCTGTTCACCGGCCAGTGGGCCGACCTGCCGTTCGAGGAGGTGGCCCGTCTCGCCGGCGAGTGGGGCTACGACGGCCTCGAGATCGCCTGCTGGGGCGATCACCTCGACCCCTGGCGCTGGGACGACGACGCCTACGTGCAGGGCAAGCTCGACGTGCTGGAGCGCAACGGGCTGAAGGTCTTCACGATCTCCAACCACCTCAAGGGGCAGGTCGTCTGCGACGACCCCATCGACCAGCGGCACCGCGACATCGTCTCGGACCGCGTCTGGGGCGACGGGGATGCCGAGGGCATGCGCCGGCGCGCAGCGGAGGAGCTCAAGAACACCGCACGGCTCGCCGCGAAGCTCGGCGTGAAGACCGTGACCGGGTTCACCGGGTCGAGCATCTGGAAGTACGTCGCGATGTTCCCGCCCGCCA
>VGAV01000029.1 GCA_016870695.1 Actinomycetota bacterium
GGTCGATGAAGGGGTCGTTCTCCCCCTCGACGAACAGCTGCGGCGGCACGACGTCGGGCAGATGCTCCGTGCGCGGCTTCTCGGGCTTGCCGGGCGCGTGGAGCGGGTAGCCGAGGTAGACCAGTCCCGCCGGCGACAGCACCCCCGCGGCCGCGGCCATCGACGCCATCCGTCCGCCGTACGACTTGCCCGCCGCGATGAACGGGCCGGGCGCGGCGGAGAGCCAGGCCTGCACGCCCGCCCACGTCGCGACCGCGGGGGGCGACCGGACCGGGCATCCGGCGGCCGGCCTCGACGTACGGGAAGACGAAGCGCAGCACCGCGATCCCGTCCGCCGCGAGGGCGTCGGCGAGACCCTTGAGGAACGGGTGCGTCATCCCTGCGCCCGCTCCGTGCGCGAGGGCGACGGTCGCGATCGCGTCGGCCGGCACGTCCCACAGTCCGG
This sequence comes from Actinomycetota bacterium, assembly GCA_016870695.1. GTDB lineage: Bacteria > Actinomycetota > Actinomycetes > Actinomycetales > Microbacteriaceae > Microbacterium. The sequence continues at coordinate 446 of VGAV01000029.1, forward strand.
ACACCTCGCCGGGGCCGGTCGCCAGGTCGACGGGGATGCGGACCTCGGCGGTCACCGGGAGGCGCGGGGCTCGTCGTCCGGGTGGGACGGGGAGGGGGCGGCATCCGGGTGCGACGCGCCCGGACCCGGGTGCCGGTCGTGATCGTCGGCCGCGGGGCCGGGGGTGGGCCCGACGATCCCGTCGTGGGGGTCGGACTGCTCGCCCTCCACCGGCGCGTCGGGCGTCGGCGGGACGATCCGCTCGCCGTACCGGGGCGGCTCGTCGAGAGCGGGAGGAGCGGCGGGACCGGACGCCGGCGCTTCGGGGCGCGATGCCCCACCGGTGCCGGGGGCGACGCGCTCCCCGTAGCGCGGGCGCTCGTCATCGGCGGGCACCGGAGGCCGGGCGACCACCGTGCGCGCGGCGCCGGTGCCCAGGACGCCGCGGGCCTTGGCGAGGTTCGCGGGCGACACGCACACGTCGTAGTGGTCCGCGGCGACCTGCATCACCGATGCGAAGTCCCGCCGACGTCGCACGATCGAGTACGTGCCGAGGCTCAGCAGCATGCCCAGGGCCATGCCGACCAGCAGGACGCCGACGAACGCGGAGATCTGCACCGTCGGCATCCCGAGCACGAAGATGAACGCGAAGAGGAGGCCGAGCATGAGGCCGTTCAGCGCACCCGAACGGGCGGCGCGCGCGTAGCCGAGACGGCCCGTGACCTTCTCGATCGAGCGCAGGCCCGAGCCGACGATCGAGATGTCCCGTGCAGGGACCTCGCCGGCGATGAGCGACGAGACGGCCTTCTGCGCCGCCTCGTACGTGGGGAACGAGGCCACCTTCTCGCCGACCTCGTCGCGCCCGGTCGCGGGCGTTCCGCCGAACATGCTCATTTCCCCATGATGTCACGCGCCCCGCCGCGCCCGGCCGCGTCGCATCCAGGCGGGACGACTACGCTGGACCGGTGAGCACGCAAAGGGTTTTCGTCGCCCGCTTGGCGGGCTGTACCGTCTTCGATCCCGCCGGCGACCGCCTCGGCCGGGTCCGCGACGTCGTGGTCATCTACCGCTCCGCGGCGGCGCCGCGCGTGGTCGGCCTGGTTGTCGAGATCCCCGGCCGCCGACACGTGTTCGTCTCCATCGGGCGCGTCACCTCGATCCAGCCCGGCCAGGTCATCACGACCGGCCTCATCAACGTGCGGCGGTTCCAGCAGCGCGGCGGCGAGGTGCGCGTCATGGCGGAGATGCTCGGCCGCCGGGTGCAGCTGGTCGACGGTTCCGGCTCCGCGGTCATCGAGGACGTGGCCATCGAGCGCAACCGGCTCGGCGAATGGGACGTGGGACAGCTGTTCCTGCGCCGACCCCGCACGAGCGCCTCCCCCTTCGCGAAGGGCGCCACGACGTTCGCGGCGTGGAAGGAGGTGCGCGAGCAGCAGGCCCCCGGAGAGGCGCAGTCCGCGGAGCAGCTCGTCGCCACCTACTCCGAGCTCAAGCCCGCCGACCTCGCCAACACGCTGCTCGACCTGCCCGACGAGCGCCTCATCGAGGTCGCCGAGGAGCTCAGCGACGACCGTCTCGCCGACGCGCTCGAAGAGATGCCCGAGGACGAGCAGGTCCACATCCTCGAGCAGCTCACCGACGAGCGGGCGGCGGACATCCTGGATGCCATGGAGCCCGACGACGCGGCCGACCTCCTGGGCCAGCTGCCCGAGACGCGCCTCGAGCAGCTCCTGGAGCTGATGGAGCCGGAGGAGGCGGACGACGTCCGCGCCCTGCTGAAGTACGGCCCCGACACCGCCGGCGGACTCATGACGCCCGAGCCCATCGTGCTCTCGGCCGACGCCACCGTCGCGGAGGCCTTGGCCCTCATCCGCCGGCACGAGCTGCACCCGGCCCTCGCGGCATCCGTGTTCATCACCCTCCCGCCGTACGAGACGCCCACGGGGCGCCTGCTCGGGACGGTGCACTTCCAGCGCATGCTGCGCTACCCGCCGCACGAGCGCCTCGGCGCGATCATCGACGACACGCTGGAGCCGGTGCCCGCCGACGCGACGGCCGCCGAGGTGGCGCGTCTGCTGGCCAGCTACAACCTCGTGTCGCTGCCGGTCATCGACCAGGCGCACCGCCTCGTCGGCTGCGTGAGCGTCGACGACGTGCTCGACTACCTGCTGCCCGACGACTGGCGCACGCACGACAGCGACGATCCGAGACCCAAGACGTCGACCCGCGCCCTGCACACCGCGAGCATCCCGACCCAGACCCCGAGGAGGCGCTGATGGCCCGAGCAAACCGCCGAACCGGACTCGACGCGCCCCGCGGTCGTACCGGCGTCCTCGCGCCGCGGCAGCCGCAGCCCTCGCGCGACCGCTTCGGGCGCTTCACGGAATGGGTCGCCCGCGCCATGGGGACCCCGCTGTTCCTGCTGATGCTGACGCTCTTCTGCGTGCTGTGGATGACGTGGAACTCGGTCATGCCCGAGGAGCTGCGCTTCGACTCCGCCGCGATCGGCTTCACGGCGCTGACGCTCGTGCTCTCCCTGCAGGCGTCCTACGCCGCCCCGCTCATCCTGCTCGCGCAGAACCGACAGGACGACCGCGACCGCGTGCAGATCGAGCAGGACCGTCAGCGCGCCGAGCGCAACCTCGCCGACACCGAGTACCTCGCCCGCGAGATCGTCGCGCTGCGCATGGCGATCCGGGACCTGACCGACGAGGTCATCACGAAGGACACGCTGCGCACCGAGCTGAAGGCGGCGCTGGAGCGGCTCGACGAGCACGACGCCGTCCAGAACGGCGCGGCCACGCCGTGACGACCGAGCTGACCGACCGCGTCCGCTCCGCCGTCGGGGCGGTCACCGATCCCGAGCTGCGGCGCCCGCTGAGCGAGCTCGACATGCTCCGCGAGATCACGGTGGACGCGGGCGTCGCCGACGTCGGCATCGCCCTGACGATCGTCGGCTGCCCCGCGGCCGACCGCATCGAGAGGGAGGTCCGGGGTGCCGCGGCCGCGGTGCCCGGGATAGACACGGTGCAGGTGCGGGTCGGTGTCATGTCGCCGGACGAGCGACGCGCGCTGACCGAGCGTCTGCGCGGCGGACGCGCCGCGCGGGAGATGCCCTTCGGCCCGGACTCGCTGACCCGCGTCATCGCGGTCACCAGCGGCAAGGGCGGCGTCGGCAAGTCGACGCTCACCGCGAACCTCGCCGTGGCGCTGGCGGCACGAGGCCTGCGCGTGGGGCTCGTCGACGCGGACGTGCACGGGTTCTCCATCCCCGGGCTCCTCGGCCTCGTGGACGCGGACGGGCTGCCGCCCGCCCCGACCCGGCTGGACGACCTCATCCTCCCGCCCGTCGCGTACGGCGTGAAGGTCATCTCGATCGGAATGTTCCTCCGCCGTCCGGGCGAGGATGCCGCCGGCGCGGTCGCCTGGCGCGGCCCCATGCTGCATCGCACCGTGCAGCAGTTCCTCACCGACGTGCACTTCGGCGACCTCGACGTCCTGCTGCTCGACATGCCTCCGGGGACCGGCGACGTGGCGATCTCGGTCGGGCAGCTGCTCCCCCACGCCGACGTGCTCGTCGTCACGACCCCTCAGCCCGCCGCCGCCGACGTCGCCGTCCGGTCGGGACTGGTCGCACGTCAGACGGGTCAGCACCTCATCGGGGTCATCGAGAACATGGCCGCGATGACGCTCCCCGACGGCACCAGCCTGGACCTCTTCGGCGCCGGCGGCGGCGCGGAGGTGGCCGCGGCGCTGTCGACGGACGCGGACGTGCCCCTGCTGGCATCCGTCCCCCTCAGCTCCGCCCTGCGGACCGGCGGCGACGACGGGCGCCCCGTAGTCGTGTCGCACCCGGACGATCCCGCCGCGCAGGCCATCGACGCGGCCGCCGCCGCCCTCGCCGCACGCCCGCGCGGACTCGCCGGGCGCGCGCTGCGTCTCAGCGTCTGACGCGCCCCGCCGTACCGAGGACAGGTGCGGCGCCCGGCACAGAGGGATGCCGCGGGTCAGGTCGCTTCGTCGTCGAACGGCGGCGCTTCGCCGGGCGCGAAGGTCGGCTTCTCGGGGGTCGTCCGGGCCGCCAGGGCTGCGGCACCCGCGGCCCGCATGGTCGCCGTCGGCGTGTCGTCGAGCAGCGCCTCCCGGATGATGCGTCGCGGGTCGTACTGCCGCGGGTCGAGTTTGCGCCAGTCGACGTCGTCGAACTCCGGGCCCATCTCCTCGCGCACCCGCGATCGCGCACCCTGCAGCGTCTCCTTGGCCCGCTTGGTGAACTTGGCCAACGCCTCGGCGTACCGGGGCAGACGCTCGGGACCGATGAGGAGGGCAGCGATCACACCGATCAGCAGCAGCTTCTCGATGGTGATCCCGAAGAACATGTGTTCAGGTTACCCGTCGCGCCTCGGCGTCCGGCGTGCCCCGGCCGTTTAACCTGAGCGAGTGAGCGGTTACGAGGCGAACGAGCGGTTCGTGCAGGAGTCGACGGTCGAGCCGGAGCACATCGCCCGCGCGCGTGCGCACGCCCTCGAGCTGGGGGCGGCCCCCATCAGCCCGGCCATCGGTGCGCAGACCGCGGTGTTCGCGGCGGCCTCCCGCGCGCAGAACATCGTCGAGGTCGGCACGGGCGGCGGCGTCTCGGGCCTGTGGCTGCTGCACGGCGCCCCGCGGGCGACGCTCACCACGATCGACAGCGAGCCCGAGCACCTCGGTGCGGCACGTCAGGCGTTTGCCGACGCCCGCGTCCCCGCAGCCCGCGCCCGGTTCATCACCGGTCGGGCCGCCAACGTGCTCCCGCGCATGAACGAGGCCTCGTACGACATCGTCTTCATCGACGCGGACCCCGAGGGCGTGATCGAGTACGTCGAGCACGGCCTGCGCCTCGTGCGCGCCGGCGGCACGGTGCTGGTCCCCCGGGTGCTGGCCGGCGGGGCCGTCGCCGACCCGGTCCGTCGTGACGCCGTGACCACCGCGTACCGCTCGCTCATCCAGGAGGTCCAGGCCTCCCCCGCCGTCTTCGGCGCCCTCTCGATCAGCGGTGAGGGCCTCCTGCAGCTGACGACGGTCGCGGACTGACGCCCGCGGCATCCCCCGCACACCGCCGGTCGGGCTGACGCCCGCGGCATCCCTTCCGCACGCCGCCGGTCGGGCTGACGCCCCCGGCATCTCGTGGGCACGAAGAAGGCCGGCCCCCTCAGGAACCGGCCTTCCGCGTCATGCGGGATGTCAGGCTGCGCCGACGACACCACCGAGCACGTCGTAAAGCTCCTTGGCCTCGGCGTCGTTCACCGAGACGACGAGTCGCCCGCCGCCCTCGAGCGGTACACGCACGATGATCAGCCGGCCCTCCTTCACAGCCTCCATCGGCCCGTCTCCGGTTCTCGGCTTCATGGCTGCCATCGCGGCCCCCTTTTCGTGATTGGTCTCCTAGGAGTTTACCGGTAGCGCGCGGGGCGCGTCGTGACGCGCCACGCACGGGGCGGGCGGCATCCGGTCAGGGGATCTGCCAGTACGTGTTCGCGATGGCGTACATGTTGTAGATCCAGACCCATTGACCGAGCAGGGCGAGACCCAGCACCGCCAGACGCCACCACAACGACCGCGGCACGGCGAACGCGCCCCACAGCGGCGAGACGGGGACGAGCAGCCGGAAGACGCTCGACTGCGGGAAGAACACCAGCAGCAGGTAGACGAGGTAGCTCGCGGACCACAGGCGCACCTCGATCCCGAGGCGACGGACCGCCGGCAGCATCAGGGCCAGCGCCACCCCGACGACCAGCACGACGAGGAACACGTAGCCCGTCACCACCCCGAGCCCCCAGCGCTCGAACCAGAAGGCCGCCGCCTGCACCCAGCCCTCGACGGGCGCGAAGTGCATCGACGAGTCGCCCAAGAAGTTCCGGCGCCACGCGAGCTCCGTCGCGAGGTAGGCGCCGGGGTCGCCGGTCACCGCCGCGGCGATGGCCTGCCACGCGAAGCCCACGACGACGGCCAGCGCACCCAGCGCCACGATGTGCACGATCTCGCGGACGGGCAGCGGATCGCGTCGGCGGATCCAGAAACGGTGGATGCCGTAGAGCCCGAGGAAGAGCGCGAACGCGAGGATGCCCGGGCGGGTGAAACCCATCACCGGCACGAGCAGGTACAGCCACGCCCAGCGCCGGCGCTGCACGCTCAGCAGCGCGAGAAAGAGGAGGAACAGGAAGAGGGACTCGGCGTAGCCCACCTGGAACAGCGCCGCCAGCGGCCCGCACGAGAAGAACACCACCGCCCACAGGGCCGCGGAGGGGCCGATGCGGTCGCGCAGCAGGGCGTGGAGGGCGACGCAGGCGCCGAAGCCGGACAGCAGCGAGACGACGACGGCGCCCGCTCCCCACGTCCCCAGAACGGCGCCGAGGGCCGCCGACACGTAGGCGTAGACCGGCATGAACGCCCAGGCGTTCTCGGCGACGTGTCCGCCGGCCGCCAGGGGCAGCTCGCTCGGATAGCCGCTGACCGCGGCGAGCCAGTACCACTGCGCGTCCCAGCCCAGGGCGAGGTCGCCGAGCGACGGGTCGACGCCGTACCGCGATGCGGGGCCCGAGACCCCCGCCGCGGCGAGGAGGAGGCCCGTGGTGATGAGGCGCGCGACCACGTAGACGATCGCGATCCGGGCGAGGACCGGCAGCCGGCCCCACGCGGCGGTCAGGCCCGTCGCGTCCCTCCCGGTCGCGGTGTCGGTCACGATCCGCTGAGCCACGCCCGCAGACCCGCCTCGACGGCGTCGATCTGCGCCACGGGGACGCGCTCCTCGTCATGATGAGCGAGATGCGGGTCTCCCGGACCGTAGTTGACCGCGGGGATGCCCATTGCCGAGAACCGGGCGACGTCCGTCCAGCCGTACTTGGGGCGCGGGGTGGCGCCCACGGCCGCGACGAAGTCTTGCGCGAGCGGAGCGTCCAGCCCCGGCCGCGCCCCCTCGGCCACGTCGACGATCTCGACGTCGAAGCCCGTGAAGACGTCCCGGACGACGCGCTCCGCCGCGGCCGCGTCCCGGCTGGGCGCGAAGCGGTAGTTGACCTCCACCTCGCAGGCATCGGGGATCACGTTGCCGGCGACGCCGCCGCTGATGCTTACGGCGTTCAGACCCTCGCGGTAGAGCAGTCCCTCGACCTCGATCTCCCGCGCACGGTACTCCGCGAGGCGGGCGAGGATCGGCGCGGCCTTGTGGATGGCGTTCTCGCCGATCCACGAGCGGGCGCTGTGCGCGCGGACGCCGTCGGTTCGCACGATCGCTCGCAGCGTGCCGTTGCAGCCGCCCTCGACCTGGCCGTCGCTCGGCTCCCCCAGGATGGCGAAGTCCCCTGCGAACAGGTCCGGACGGTTGCGGGATAGCCGACCCAGGCCGTTGAGAGCGGAGTCGACCTCCTCGTGGTCGTACCACATCCACGTCACGTCGACCGAGGGGTCGGAGAGCTCCGCCGCGAGCTTGAGCTGAACGGCGACCCCCGCCTTCATGTCGACGGTCCCGCGACCCCAGAGGAAGCCCTCACCGTCCTGCTCCACGTCGCGGACGGGCAGGTTGCGGTTGATGGGGACGGTGTCGATGTGCCCGGCGATCACGACGCGACGGTCGCGCCCGAGGGCGGTGCGCGCGACGATCGTGTCGCCGTCGCGGACCACCTCGAGGTGGTCGTAGGCGCGGACGGCGTCCTCGATGGCATCCGCCAAGGTCGTCTCGTCGTCCGAGACGCTCGGGATGTCGCAGATCGCCCGCGTCAGGGCAACCGAGGAGGAGGTCAGATCGAGCACGGGCATGTCCGGCAGTCTAGCCGCGCGGTCCCGACCTCCTAGGCTGGAAGGCATGACTGACGAGCGTTACGCGTGGGGTTTTGGACTCGCGACGGTGGCCGCTGACGGCACCGTCCTGGACACGTGGTACCCGGAACCGACGGCGGGACGGATGCCGCTCGGCACGACCCCCGCGAACGCTCCGGCGACCCTCGAGCAGCTGGCGGTGCCGGATGCTCGGCGGGACGTCGCCGTCGAGGTCGTGGCGGTCGAGATCGACCTGGATGCCGCTCCCGTCTCCACGTCGGACGCCTATCTGCGTCTGCACGCCCTGTCGCACCGTCTGGTCGCCCCCAACGAGGTCAACCTCGACGGCGTCTTCGGACACCTGCCGAACGTCGCGTGGACGACCGCCGGTCCCGTGCACCCCGAGGCGCTGACCCGCCTCCGTCCGTTCCTCCAGCGCGACGGCATCCAGGTGCAAGGTCTCGACAAGTTCCCCCGCCTGCTCGACTACGTCACGCCCGCGGGCGTGCGCATCGCCGACGCCTCCCGTGTGCGCCTGGGCGCGCACCTCTCCCCCGGTACGACCGTCATGCACGAGGGGTTCGTGAACTTCAACGCGGGCACCCTCGGCGCATCGATGATCGAAGGGCGCGTGTCGCAGGGCGTCGTCATCGGCGACGGCACCGACATCGGCGGCGGCGCCTCGATCATGGGCACGCTCTCCGGCGGCGGGACGCATCGCGTCTCGATCGGCGCGCGCACCCTGCTCGGCGCGAACGCGGGCATCGGTATCTCGCTCGGCGACGACTGCGTCGTCGAGGCGGGCCTCTACGTCACCGCGGGCACGAAGGTGCGCGTGGGCGACGAGACGGTGAAGGCCGCAGAGCTCTCCGGCCGCGACGGCATCCTGTTCCGCCGCAACTCGCTCACCGGCGCCGTCGAGGCGTCCGCCCGCGCCGGCGTCGGCGTGACCCTGAACGAGGCGCTGCACGCCTGATCCCCACCCTCGATAAACGCTCCCTGCACCGAGGAACGCCGGCACCCGGCGTTCCTCAGTGCAGGGGGCGTTTCTCACCGTTCCGCGGCGCCGCCCGCCGGCATCCCTTCCGGCGCGCCACCCTCAACGCGTGTGCGGAAGACGCCCGCAACTTCGCATCCGCATCAGCGCGCAGCGCGAGCGCTGCCGCGAAGTCGGCGATCGCGGCATCCGTCCGCCCCGCCGCCAGCAGGACCTTGCCCCGGTGCTGCCGCATCGTCGCCTCGCGGGGCGTCCCGGTCGTCTCCGTCACGAGGGCGTCGTAGATCTGCAGGGCGGATGCCGTGTCGCCGGACGCGGCGAGGCAGTCGGCCGTCAGCGCGCGGACCCGTAGCGACGACTCCAGCGACCGGAGGACGTCGAGCGCGTACCGCCAGTCCCCGGTCCATAGAGCTTCGATGACGGATGCCAGCGGGTCCTCGGCCATACCGGCCCGGAATGCGGCGACGTCCGTGATGCGCGGACGGAGGTCGCCGCCGATGATCCAGCCCGGACCGCCCTCGATGTCCTCGTCGGGCGCGTCGGTCATGGTCGAGGTCCGATCGACCCGCCTTGTCGACCAATTGCTGTCCGGCGGCCCGGACGTCGCCAGGACGGACGACGGACGAGTGGCCAGGACATGGCGTCGACCCTACCGACTTCCCGGGCGCGGGCTCCTCACCTGCGATGACGGGCCACAACACCCCGGCGCCCATGTCCCACTATGTGCAGCGCGGCGCCGCCCCACCTGCACAAAGTGGGACACGACGACAGCACCCCGGCGCCCCATGTCCCAAGATGTGCAGCGTCAGCCCGCCCCACCTGCACGAAGTGGGACACGACGACAGCACCCCGGCGCCCATGTCCCAAGATGTGCAGCGCCGCCGCCCCCCACCTGCACAAAGTGGGACACGCCCACGGCGCCGCCCCGACACGGCACAGCGCCCCGCCCCTCGCACGGAGGGACGGGGCGCCGGTGGTGGGCGTCAGACGCCGGGGTAGTCGCGCTGCGCGGCGCCCGTGTAGAGCTGCTGCGGGCGGCCGATCTTCGTCTGCGGGTCGGAGATCGCCTCGCGCCACTGCGCGAGCCATCCCGGGAGGCGCCCGATGGCGAACAGCACCGTGAACATGCGCGTCGGGAAGCCCATCGCCTTGTAGATCACGCCGGTGTAGAAGTCGACGTTCGGGTAGAGGCGACGCTCCTTGAAGTAATCGTCCTCCAGGGCGATCTGCTCCAGCTCCTTGGCGAGGTCGAGCAGCGGGTCGCTGACGCCGAGGGCCTCGAGGACCTCGTCGGCCGCACCCTTGACGAGCTTGGCGCGGGGGTCGTAGTTCTTGTAGACGCGGTGTCCGAAGCCCATGAGCTTGACGCCGGCCTCCTTGTTCTTCACCCGCTCGACGAAGCGCTCGACGCTCTCGCCGGAGTCGCGGATGCGTCCCAGCATCTGCAGAACGGCCTCGTTCGCCCCGCCGTGCAGCGGACCGGACAGGGCCTGGATGCCGGCGGAGATCGACGCGAACTGGTTCGCTCCGGTCGAGCCGACGAGGCGCACGGTCGACGTCGACGCGTTCTGCTCGTGGTCCTCGTGGAGCATGAGCAGCAGGTCCAGCGCCTTCGTCATGACGGGGTTGGCCTCGAAGGGCTCGCTGTGCACGCCGAAGTTGAGCTTCAGGAAGTTGTCGACGAAACCGAGCGAGTTGTCGGGGTAGAGGAACGCCTGCCCGATGCTCTTCTTGTGCGCGTACGCCGCGATCACGGGGAGCTTCGCGAGCATGCGCACCGTGTTCAGCTCGACGTGCTCGGGGTTGTGCGGGTCCGACTCGTTCTCGTAGTAGGTCGACAGGGCCGCGGTCGCCGCCGACAGCACCGACATGGGGTGCGCGGTCGGGGGCAGCGCGGAGAAGAAGCGCTTGAGGTCCTCGTGCAGCAGCGTGTGACGGCGGATGCGCTCGTCGAAGGACGCCAGCTCGTCGGCCGTGGGCAGCTCGCCGTAGATGAGCAGCCACGCCACCTCGAGGTACGTGCTGTTCTTGGCCAGCTGCTCGATCGGATACCCGCGGTACCGCAGGATGCCCTGATCGCCGTCGATGTAGGTGATGTCCGACTTCGTCGACGCGGTGTTGACGAAGCCGTAGTCGAGCGTCGTGTGCCCGGTCTGCTTCGTCAGCGACGCGATGTCGATGCTCGGGATGCCGTCGGTACCTCGCAGGACCGGGAATTCGGCGGTGGTTCCCCCCACCGAGAGGGTGGCCTTGTCCTGCTGCGTGCCCGCGTCGCTCACCGCGCCTCCTTGCGATTTCTGGTCGCCCGTGTGTTCGAGCGCGGGGGCGGAGGCACCCGCGATCTCCTCGGCCGGTGAACCCCACGGGTATGGAATCCGGGCCGGCACGCCCTCGGGGATGGCCCGAGCGCAGTGCCTCTACAGCCTAGTAGGCGCGTCGGCCTACCGATGACACCGCCAAAGCTGGCTCCCATCGAATGGAGGGAACCTCCTGCGACGTCAGGGGGTCAGGCGCTCCGCGGCCGCCGCGATGCGCTCGTCCGTCGCCGTCAGCGAGAAGCGCACGTGCTGCGGGAAGTGCGAGCCGTAGAAGTGCCCGGGCCCGGCCAGGATGCCGAGATCGGCCAGGCGCTCCATGCTGTCCCACGCGTCGCGCCCCTCGGTGGCCCACAGGTAGAGGCCGCCTTCGCTGTGGTCGATGCGGAACCCGGCGGCCTCGACCGCGGGCTTCAGGAGCGAGCGGCGCTGCGCGTAGCGCGCGCGCTGCTCCTCGACGTGCGCGTCGTCGCCGAGGGCGACGGTCATGGCCCGCTGGACCGGGGCGGGCGGGATGAGACCGAGATGCTTGCGCCCGGTCAGCAGACGTTCGACCAGTGTCGGGTCGCCGGCGAGGAACGCGGCCCGGTAGCCGGCAAGGTTCGACTGCTTGCTCAGCGAGTACACCGACAGCACGCCCGTGAGGTCGTCGCCGACGACCTGCGGGTCCAGCACGCTCGGCACCCGGGCGGCATCCCACGGCGCGTCCCAGCCCAGCTCGGCGTAGCACTCGTCGGAGGCGAGCACCGCGCCCAGCTCCCGCGCACGCGCGACGGCGGCCGCCAGCTCGACGGCCGAGAGCACGCGCCCGTCCGGGTTGCCCGGGGAGTTGATCCAGACCAGGCGCGTATGCGCCGGCCAGGAGGACGGGTCATCGGATGCCACCGGCTCGGCGCCGACGAGACGGGCACCGACCTCGTAGGTGGGGTAGGCCGCCCGCGGGTGCACGACGGCGTCGCCGGGGCCGAGTCCCAGCAGGAGCGGCAGGAGCGCGACGAGCTCCTTCGAGCCGACCGTGGGGAGGACGTGGGCGGCGGTCAGGCCGGGGACGCCCCGACGGCGCGCGTACCAGTCCGCGACGGCCTCGCGCAGGGCCGGGGTGCCCGCGGTCTGCGGGTAGGCGTGGGCGTCGGAGGCATCACGGAGAGCCTCGGCCACCACCTCGGGCGTGGGGTCGACCGGCGAGCCGATCGAGAGGTCGATGATCCCGGCGGGGTGTCGGCGCGCACGCTCGGCGTACGGGGCGACGGCGTCCCAGGGGTAGTCGGCGAGGTCGGCGACGCCCACGGGCTCAGTGCGCCTGCGGGGGAAGCGCCGAGACGACCGGGTGGTCCTTCGCGATCACGCCGACCTTGGCGGCACCACCGGGCGAGCCGATGTCGTCGAAGAACTCGACGTTGGCCTTGTAGTAGTCGGCCCATTCCTCGGGGAGGTCGTCCTCGTAGTAGATCGCCTCGACGGGGCAGACCGGCTCGCACGCACCGCAGTCGACACATTCGTCCGGGTGGATGTAGAGCGAGCGCTCGCCCTCGTAGATGCAGTCGACGGGGCACTCGTCGATGCAGGCGCGGTCCTTGACATCGACGCACGGGAGGGCGATCACGTAAGTCACCCGTCCAGTCTAGACGCGCGGGCCCGCCGGCCTCCGCGGACGCCCCGTGACCTATGATCCCCGCCCCCGCACCCCGCCTTCT
>VGAV01000030.1 GCA_016870695.1 Actinomycetota bacterium
CCCCGTCCGCTTCCGCGTGCTGCGTCCGCTCCTCGACCGCCGATCCGAGGCCGGAACGGAGAGCCTGGTCCGCCTCATGCTCCGCGCGCTCGGATGCGACGTTCGCCTGCAGGTCCGCATCCGCGGCGTCGGCCGGGTCGATCTCCTCGTGGACGGATGGCTCATCATCGAGTGCGACAGCCGACAGTTCCACGGCGGCTGGGAAGAGCACCGGAACGACCGGCGACGCGACCTCGCCGCGCTCGGACTCGGCTACGCGACCCTGCGGCTTCTGGCGGAGGACGTGATGTTCCACCCGGAGCGGGTCCAGGCGGCCCTGGCTGCGGTCATCGCCCGCAGCGCGCCCTCCCCGAACCGCTGACATCCGCCCGCAGGTCCGTCGGCGCGCCCGGACCCGGGATGCCACGGGCCCGGCATCGGACCCCGCCGGCGGCCCCTGCTCGCCGAACTCCTGAGATCTCGCCCGAGCGCCCCGGGACCGACCCGCGACGGCCGCCATTCCGGCCGGAAGTCAGGAGTTCGGCGACGACGGACCCGCGACGGACCCGGCACGCACGGCGACGACGGACCCGCGCGACGGACCCGGCACGCACGGCGACGACGGACCCGCGCGACGGACCCGGCACGCACGGCGACGACGGACCCGCGCAGCGCCCGACCGGCCGCGGCCGGGTCAGCGGGCGAAGCCCTCGGAGATGATCTCGATCAGCTCTTCGCGCTCCTCCACGGGCAGGAACGCCCCCGCCGCCGCGTTCAGCTGAAACGCCTCGAGGTCGTCGAGGTCGTAGTCGAACGCCTGCACCAGCAGACCGAGCTCGCGGGTGAGCGAGGTCCGGCTCATCAGCCGGTTGTCGACGTTCACCGTGACCGAGAACCCGAGCTGGTACAGCAAGTCGAACGGGTGGGCGTCCATGGTGTCGCCCCACGCGGTGACCGCACCGCTCTGCAGGTTGGACGTCGGCGACAGCTCGAGGGTGATCTCGCGGTCGCGCACCCAGCGCGCCATGTCGCCGAAGGTCACGAGGACCTCCTCGCCCTCGCGGGAGACGACGTCGAGGTCGTTCGCGATCCGCACGCCGTGCCCCAGTCGCAGCGCGCGGCCGTCGAGAAGGGCCGATCGAATGGATGCCAGGCCTGCACCCTCGCCGGCGTGCACCGTCGTGGGGAAGAACTGCTCGGCGAGATAGTCGAACGTCCCGCGATGGTTCGAAGCGGGGAAACCCTCCTCCGGACCGGCGAGGTCGAAGCCGACGACGCCGCGGCCGCGCCACGACACCGCCAGCTCGGCGATCTCGCGCGACCGCGAGCCCTGCCGCATGGCCGTGAGCAGCTGACCGACGCGGATGTCGTGGCCGCGCGCGTCGGCGGCATCCTCACCCTCCTCGATGCCCTCCTGGACCGCGTCGACGACGTCGTCCAGGCTGAGCCCGCGGGTGAGATGCTGCTCGGGCGCCCACCGCACCTCGCCGTAGACCACGCCGTCGGCGGCGAGGTCCTCGACGAACTCCTTGGCCGCCCGGACCAGGCCCTCGCGGGTCTGCAGGACGCCGACGGTGAGCGTGAACTTCTCGAGGTAGTCCTCGAGCGAGCCCGACTCGACGTGGTCCGCGAACCAATCCGCGAGTCCGGCCGCGTCGTCGGCGGGCACCTCGAGGTCGAGCTCGTCGGCCAGCTCGAGGACGGTCTGCGCGCGCATCCCGCCGTCCAGGTGGTCGTGCAGCGAGACCTTGGGTAGCTTCTGGACCCTCTTGCCCTCGATACGGACGTCGTCGGTGGGCATGGTGCTCCTTCGGTTCGGTGCCGTCACGCGGTGATGCGCTCGCGGACGAGCGGGGTGGCCGCGGGAGCGTCGTCGCCGATCTCCCACGCCCCGTCGACGGCCGCGAGGGCCCGCTCGAAGCGCGTCCCATCATCGGCCGAGAGGGTGAACAGCGGCTGACCGGCGGTGACCGTCTGGCCGACGGTCGCGTGCAGGTCGATGCCGGCGGCGTGCACGACGGCGTCCTCGGCACGTGCGCGTCCCGCGCCGAGACGCCAGGCCCCGATGCCGAAGGGCAGCGCCTCGATCCGGGTGACGACGCCCGAGCGGTCCGCGACGACGGTGTGGGTCTCGCGGGGCGTCGGGAGGGCGGCATCCGGATCCCCGTCCTGGCCGCGGATCATCCGCTTCCAGACGTCCATCGCGCGGCCGTCGGAGAGGGCGGCCTCGACGTCCGCGTCCGGCTGACCGGCGAGGGCGAGCATCTCGCGGGCGAGGGCGACGGTCAGCTCGACCACGTCGGCCGGTCCGCCGCCGGCGAGCACCTCGACCGACTCGCGCACCTCGTTGGCGTTGCCGATCGCGAGGCCGAGGGGGGTGTTCATGTCGGTGAGCAGCGCCGTGGTGTTCACGCCCGAGTCGGTGCCCAGGGCCACCATCGTCTCGGCGAGCTCGCGCGCGCGGTCGATGTCCTGCATGAACGCGCCGGAGCCGAACTTCACGTCAAGGACGAGGGAGTCGGTGCCCTCCGCGATCTTCTTCGACATGATGCTCGAGGCGATGAGCGGGATCGCCTCGACCGTGCCGGTGACGTCGCGCAGCGCGTACAGCTTCTTGTCGGCCGGGGCGAGACCGGTGCCGGCGGCGCAGATGACCGCGCCGACGTCGCGCAGCTGCGCCATGATCTCGTCGTTCGACAGCGCCGCACGCCATCCGGGGATGGACTCGAGCTTGTCGAGCGTGCCGCCGGTGTGGCCGAGACCGCGGCCGGACAGCTGCGGGACCGCGACGCCGAACGCCGCGACGAGCGGTGCCAGCGGCAGGGTGATCTTGTCGCCGACGCCGCCGGTGGAGTGCTTGTCCACGGTCGTCTTGCCGAGGGACGAGAAGTCCATGCGCTCGCCCGAGGCGATCATGGCGTCCGTCAGCACCCGGATCTGATCGCGTCCCAGCCCGTTCAGCAGGACCGCCATCGTGAACGCCGACATCTGAGCGTCCATGACGTAGCCGCGCGTGTACGCGTCGACGAGCCAGCGGAGCTCTCCCTCCGAGACGGGGCGTCCGTCACGCTGGGCGCGGATGACATCGACGGCGTCGTACGCCTCGACCGAGCCGCTCATCGCGCCGCCTCCTCGAGATCACGAGGACCGAACGCGTCCGGCAGGACCTCGTCGATGGTCCGGATGCCGCTGACCGTCTCGAGCAGCATCCCGGGGATGGCGTGTTCGTACAGCAGCTGACGACAGCGGCCGCAGGGCATGAGGGTCCGCCCCTGGCCGTCGACGCACACGAAGGCGACGAGCTGGCCGCCCCCGGACATGTGGAGGGCCGAGACCAGGCCGCACTCCGCGCAGAGGGTGACGCCGTAGGACGCGTTCTCGACGTTGCACCCCGAGACGATGCGTCCGTCGGCGACGAGCGCGGCGGCGCCCACCTTGAAGCGGGAATAGGGCACGTAGGCCTTCTGCATGGCCTCGGTGGCGGCCGTGCGCAGTTCGTCCCAGTCGATGTCGGTCATCGTGAAGCGGGGGATCCTCTCGGGTTCAGCGGATGGAGCGGGCGGGCGTCAGCCCTTGATATACGGTTTGCCGGCGGCCGCGGGACCGCGGACCTTACCGACGAGTCCGGCGACGGCGAAGATCGTCACCACGTACGGCAGCATGAGCATGAACTCGCTGGGCACGGGCGAGCCGATGACGCCGAGGGTGTTCTGCAGGTTCGACGCGAAGCCGAACAGCAGGGCGGCGAGGGTCGCGCGGATGGGGTCCCACTGTCCGAAGATGACCGCCGCGAGGGCGATGTAGCCCGCGCCCGCCGTCATCTCCTTGTTGAAGGCGCCGACGGACCCGAGGGTGAAGAACGCGCCGCCCAGGCCGGCGATGGCGCCGCCGAGCGAGACATTCCAGAAGCGGGTCTTCGCGATGTTGATGCCCACGGTGTCCGCCGCCTGCGGGTGCTCGCCCACGGCGCGCAGACGCAGACCCCAGCGCGTGTGGAACAGCCCGATGTAGACCGCGAGGACGGTGACGTACATCAGGTAGACGATGACCGTCTGGTTGAACAGCATCGGACCGATCACGGGGATGTCCGCGAGGAACGGGATCGGCACGCGCGGGAAGCGCGGCGGGGAGTTGAGCGTGGCCGCGTTGGGCGCGAGCAGCTGCGAGAACAGGAAGCTCGTCAGGCCCACGACGAGGACGTTGAGGACGACTCCGACGATGACCTGGTCGACGAAGTACTTGATGGCGAACGCCGCGAGGACGAACGACACCAGCACGCCCGAGACGCCCGCGGCGAGCAGACCGGCGAACGGGTTGCCGGTCGCCGTCGCCACGACGGCCGACGTGAAGGCGCCGGCCAGCAGCTGACCCTCGATCGCGATGTTGACGACGCCGACGCGCTCGCTCAGGACGCCGGCCATGGCGCCGAAGATCAGCGGGACCGACAGGCTGAGACCACCGGCGAGCAGGCCGGTGAGCGGGATGACCGAGGTCGTCGCTCCCGCCGCGGCCCATGTGAGGAAGCCGACCATGAACACCATGGCGAAGACCACGGCGAGCCAGATCGGCGGGCGGCGGCGCGCCCGCACGAGGAAGGCGCTCACACCGGTGATGACGGCGAGCAGGACGGTGCAGACGGCACCGGTGACGACGCCGCCGAGGGTGACCTCGGGCAGCTCGAAGAACTCCCCCGGGCTCGACAGGCGGAACACCGCGTCGCCGTCCTGACGGGCGATGACGAAGAGGACCGCGGCGAGCACGGTGATGACGCCGTAGACGATCGGCGCCTTCCAGCTGACGACGACGGCCGTGTCGAGCGCGTCCGGCTGCGGGGCGGCCGCGTGGTGCTGCGCGGTGGTGCTCACTTGACCGCCTCCTTCTTCTTGAGGGCGCGGGCCCTCGGCTGACGCGCTCCCGGGGCCGGCAGGCGGAAGATCGCGCGCACCAGCGGCGGGGCCGCGATGAAGAGCACGATGAGCGACTGCACGACCAGGACGATGTCGATGGGCACGCCGTTGGCCGCCTGCATGGCGAAGCCGCCGGCCTTGAAGGCCCCGAACAGGATGCCGGCGACGAGGACGCCCACGGGGGTGGAGCGGCCCAGCAGGGCCACGGTGATGGCGTCGAAGCCGATGCCCGCGTCGATGCCGCTCGAGAAGCCGGTCGTGACGGTGCCGAGCACCTGGTCGACGCCCGCGAGACCGATGAGCGCGCCGGAGATGAGCATCGCGTAGACGTACATCGACTTGACGTTGATGCCGGCCACGCGGGCCGCGTTCGGGTTCAGGCCGACCGCGCGGAACCGGAAGCCGAGCGACGAGCGCTCGAGGATCCACCAGACCAGGACGACGGCCGCGATGGAGAGGATGAACCCGAAGTGCAGGTTGTAGCTCGGCCCGAGCAGGTCCGGGAACACCGCGGTGTCCTTCATGGCCGGCGTCGTGGGGTTGCTGGAGCCGGGGGCCTGCAGCAGGCCCGGGGTGCGCAGCATGTAGTAGACGAGGTAGAACCCGACGTAGTTGAGCATGATCGTGACGATCACCTCGTGCGCCCCGGTGCGCGCCTTGAGCACGCCCGCGATGCCGGCCCAGATCGCACCGGCCGCGACGCCCGCGACCAGGGCGAGCAGGGCGTGCAGGCCCCACGGCAGGTCGAACGCGAAGGCGACGTAGCCGCCCGCTGCCGCGGCGACGAGCATCTGCCCGCGACCGCCGATGTTGAACATGCCCACGCGGAAGGCGAGCGCGACGCCGAGACCCGCGGCGATGAGCGGGGTGGCGAAGGTGAGGGTCTCGGTGAGCGGACGGATGCCGGTGGCGAACTCCGGGCGTCGGAAGTTGTAGATCGCCCCCTGGAAGAAGGAGGAGTAGGCCCCCGACACCGACTGCCAGATCGCCGAGAAGAGGTCGCCGGGACGGGCGAAGAAGTAGCCCGCGGCCGCCTGGACGTTCTCGTCCGTGACGGCGATCATGACGGCGCCCACGACGAGCGCGAGCACGACGGCGAGGACGGAGATGATCGCGTTGCCGGTGGCGATCTCCCGCAGCGCGCGCTGCCAGCGGCCGGAGTCGTCCGGCGGGGTCGTCGGCAGCACACGGGCTGCCGCAGCGGGGGCGACGGTCGCGGACCGCGCGGCCGCGGCGTCGGTGGTCGCGGTCGTCTCGGAGGCGCGGTCGGCCTGCGAGACGTCCGGGTCCTGCGGGCTGTGCGGATCGCTCACGCGGCGACTCCTTCGTTCTCGGGCGCTTCGCCGGCCATCATGAGGCCCAGCACGTCGCGGGAGGTGTCGCCGGGCACGATGCCGACCACGCGGCCCCGGTACATCACCATGATGCGGTCGGCGAGTGCGGTGACCTCGTCGAGCTCGGTGGACACGACGATGACGGGGACGCCGGCGTCGCGCGTCTCCACGACGCGCTTGTGGATGAACTCGATCGATCCGACGTCCACGCCGCGGGTGGGCTGGGCGGCGACGAACAGGCGGAGCTCGCGGCTCAGCTCGCGCGCCAGGACGACTTTCTGCTGGTTGCCGCCGGACAGGCGGCCCACCGGCGTCTCGATCGACGGCGTGCGCACGTCGAACTCCGCCACCTTCTCGCGGGCGAAGTCGGCCAGGGTCGACAGCTGCAGCGTGCCGCCCTTGACGAAGGGGGCGCCGTCCGCGCGGTCGAGCATGAGGTTCTCGGCGATGGAGAACTCGCCGACGAGCCCGTCCTCCTTGCGGTCCTCGGGCACGAATCCGACCCCCGCGTCCAGCACGCGCCGCACGGAGGAGCCCGAGAGCTCGATGCCGTCGAGCACGACGGACCCCTCGACGCGCTCCTGCAGGCCGACGAGGGCCTCGGTGAGCTCGGTCTGGCCGTTGCCCTGGACTCCGGCGATGGCGAGGACCTCGCCGCGGCGCACCTCGAAGCTGACGTCGTTGACGACCTTCTGGCCGATCGCGTCGACCACGGTGAGACCGGTGACGGTCAGGCCGACGTCGCCGAGCGTGGGCGCTTCCTTCTGCACGGTGAGCTCGACGGCGCGTCCGACCATCAGCGAGGCCAGCTCGGCGTTGGATGCCGTCGGCTGCGCCTCGCCGACGACCTTCCCGAGGCGGATGACCGTGATGCGGTCCGCGACCTCGCGGACCTCGCGGAGCTTGTGGGTGATGAAGACGATGGACGTGCCGGCGGCCTTGAGCTGTCGCATGATCGACATCAGCTCGTCGGTCTCCTGGGGGGTCAGCACGGCCGTCGGCTCGTCGAAGACGAGGACCTTCGCGTCGCGCGAGAGCGCCTTGATGATCTCGACGCGCTGCTGCACGCCGACCGGCAGGTCGTCGACGAGGGCGTCGGGGTCGACGTCGAACCCGAAGCGGTCGGAGATCTCCTTCACCTTCGCCCGCGCGGCGGGCAGGTCGAGGCGGCCGCCGAACCGGGTCGGCTCGTGCCCGAGCATGACGTTCTCGGCGACGGTGAACACCGGGATGAGCATGAAGTGCTGGTGCACCATGCCGATGCCCGCGCGCATCGCGTCGCCGGGGCCGGAGAAGTGCTGGACGGCGTCGTCGAGCAGGATCTCTCCCCCGTCGGCCTGGTACAGGCCGTAGAGGACGTTCATCAGGGTGGACTTGCCGGCGCCGTTCTCGCCGAGCAGGCAGTGGATCTCTCCGGCCTCGACAGTGAGGTCGATGTGATCGTTCGCCACCAGGGACCCGAAGATCTTCGTGATCCCGCGGAGTTCGAGCTTCATGTTCCCGATCCTAAGTTCTGCGGGCCCGGACGCGGTGGGCGTCCGGTACCGGGATCCGCCTCGTGAGCGGATCGTGCGGGTGGAGCGTGCATAAGGGAGGGGAGGCCGGCGGACGCCGACCTCCCCTGGAGCGATGGACTCAGCCGTTGAGGTAGGACTCGACGGTGATGTCGCCGCTGATGATGGCCGCCTGGAGCTCCTCGATCTGCGAGGTCAGCTCGGCGGGGACGCGGTCGGCCCAGTCGTGGTACGGGGCCAGGCCGACGCCCTCGTTCTCGAGGGTGCCGACGAACGGCGCGGCGTCGAACTCGCCGTTGCCGGCGGCGACGACGGCGTCCTGCGTGCCCACGTCGATGCCCTTGAGGATCGAGGTGAGGAGCAGGTCGCCGATGCCGGGGTCGGTCTCGTACACGTCGGCGTCGACGCCGACGAGCGCGATCTCGCGGCCCGCGTCCTGGATGGCGACGGCGGCCGACTGGTAGATCGGGCCACCGACGGGCAGCAGCACGTCGACGTTCTGGTCGATGATCGCCTGCGCGGTCTGGCGCGCGGCGTCGTTGGCCTCGAAGCCACCGGTGAAGGAGCCGTCCTGCGCGGCGCGGTCCCAGCCGACGAGGCGGACGCTGGCGCCGTTGTCCTCGTTGTAGCGCTCGATGCCCTGCGCGAAGCCGTCCATGAAGATGGTGACGGTCGGGATGTTCAGACCGCCGAACGTGCCGACGACGCCGGTCTGCGAGGTGCCCGCGGCGAGGTAGCCGGCGAGGAACGCCGCCTGCGCGGTGTCGAAGATGATCGGCTTGATGTTCGGGGCGTCGGTCTGACCGTCGAAGTCCTGGTCGACGGTGTCGTCGATCGAGATGTACTCGATGTCGGGGTTCGCCTGAGCCGACTCGAGGGCGGCGGGGGCGAGGAGGAAGCCGACGGTGATGATCGTGTTGCAGCCCTGGTCCACGAGGCTCGAGAGGTTCGACGCGTAGTCCGTCTCGGACTGCGACTCGACCTCGATCGGCGTCTGCGAGCCGAGCTCGGCGGCGGCGGCGTCGACGCCCTCCTTGCCGAGCTGGTTGAACGACTTGTCGTCGAAGCCACCGGCGTCCGACACCATGCAGGGCAGGTAGTCGCTGGCACCGGCGGCGCCTCCGGACGCGCCGTTGCCCTCGGGTGCGGCGCCGCAACCGGCGAGCAGCGCCGCGGCGCCGATCATGGCCAGGCCGCTGACGACGGCCTTCTTCGTGGTGTTCACGAATGGTCCTCCAAGACGGATGCCCCCAACGGGTTCGGGGGACGATGGAGTCACGTTACCTACTGCGACGGCGCGCTCGCGGCCGCGGGGGCGGCGCCCGGCGCAATGGTTACAAAGACGCAATATCGCGTCACGCGCCTGCCACACGAGGGGTGAGGGGGCGGTACCGGATGCCACCCGGGGCGGCATCCGGTGTCTAGAGCACGTCGCCGCGACCGGTCAGCTTCAACGCGTCGACGACGCCCTTGACCCGCTGGGCGTGCTCGCTTGTGGTGACGAGAAGGGCGTCGGGGGTGTCGACCACGACGATGTCGCGGACGCCGACGAGGCTGATGACCCGCTTGGTCTGCGTCACGACGATGCCGCTGGAGGCGTCCGCGAGCACGCGCGCCTCGTTGCCGAGGATCGCCAGCTCGTTGCGTCCGCCGGTGGAGTTGAGCTTCGCGAGGCTCGCGAAGTCCCCCACGTCGTCCCAGTCGAAGTGCCCGGGGATGACCGCGAGGCGCCCGCGCTCGGCGGCGGGCTCGGCGACCGCGTAGTCGATGGCGATCTTCTTCAGGGTGGGCCAGATGCGGTCGACCGCCGGCCCCCGTCGCGCGCGGTCGTCCCAGGCCTCGGCCAGCTCGATGAGACCGGCGTGCAGCTCGGGCTCGTTCCTCTCGAGCTCGGCCAGCAGCACGTCGGCGCGGGAGATGAACATGCCGGCGTTCCACAGGTAGGCGCGGTCGGCGAAGTACTCCCGCGCGGTGTCCAGGTCGGGCTTCTCGACGAAGCGCTCGACGAGCGCGGCCTCGGGGGCGTCGTCCACGACGAGCTCGCCGGCCTTCTTGATGTAGCCGAAGCCCACCGACGGCTCCGTCGGCTGGATGCCGATGGTGCAGATGTAGCCGGCCCGCGCCACCGCGACGGCCTGCCGCACGGCGAAGTCGAACACGCGCGCGCCGCGGATGACGTGGTCGGCGGCGAACGAGCCGATCACGACGTCGGGCTCGCGGCGCACGAGGATCGCGGCGGCCAGGCCGATGGCGGCGCTGGAGTCGCGCGGCTCGGACTCGAGGAAGACGTTGTGGTCGGCGATGCCCGGCAGCTCGCGCTCCACCGCCGCGCGGTGGGCCCGTCCGGTCACCACGGCGATGCGGTCCTCCCCGGACAGGGGGGCGAGACGGTCCCACGTGTCGCGGAGGAGCGTCTGCCCCGACCCGGTGAGGTCGTGGAGGAACTTGGGCGCATCCGCCCGCGAGAGCGGCCACAGGCGGCTGCCGATCCCTCCGGCGGGGATCACGGCGTAGAAGTCGTCGAGCGCAGGTTCGGCCATGGTCCGACCCTAGCGGCGGCGATCGCCCGCTCCGTGCCACGCCGCGGGTGAATCCGGGCGCCGTTTATCTCGATGTCGAGAGACTGTTAGGGGGGCCTAATCCCCCGCGTTCACAGCCCAGACGTAGTATTCATGAGCGCCCGTGTGACGCCTGAGGCTTCGGAGCCTCGCCATCGTGTTCGATCAGGGAGGACGACCGTGTCAGCATCACCACGCGCCACGCTGTCGGTGAAGGAGACCACCTCGAAGGTGCCGCGCGGAACGCTCTACCGCGGTCGCGAGGGCATGTGGTCGTGGGTCCTGCACCGCATCACCGGTGTCGCCATCTTCTTCTTCCTGCTCGTGCACATCCTCGACACGGCGCTCATCCGCGTCTCGCCCGAGGCGTACGACGCGGTGATCGGCACCTACAAGAACCCCATCATGGGACTCGGCGAGGTCGCCCTCGTCGGAGCGATCGCGTACCACGCCTTCAACGGCCTGCGCATCATCCTCGTCGACTTCTGGCCCTGGGCCACGCGTCACCAGCGTCAGCTGTGGTGGGGCGTGCTCGGCCTCTGGGTCGTCACGATGGCCGGCTTCACGCCGCGCCACCTCATCAACGTCTTCAGCGCCGTCACCGGGAGCCACTGATGTCCGTCGCCCAGGAAGCCGCCACGATCCCCGCCCCCCGCACGCCCAGCGTGCGCAAGAAGGGGTCCAACCTGGAGAAGTGGGGCTGGATCTACATGCGCGCCTCCGGCGTGCTGCTGATCGTCCTCATCTTCGGTCACCTCTTCGTCAACCTGATGACCGGCGACGGCATCCACCAGATCGACTTCGCGTTCGTCGCGGGCAAGCTCGCCTCGCCGTTCTGGCAGTGGTGGGACGTCCTCATGCTGTGGCTCGCCCTCATCCACGGCGCCAACGGCATGCGCACGATCGTCAACGACTACGTCCCGAACGCCACCGTGCGCCGCATCCTCGTCTGGTCGCTCTGGCTGTCGGCGGCGTTCCTCATCCTGCTCGGCACGCTCGTGGTCTTCACCTTCGACCCCTGCATCGGCGTCACCGAGAGCAGCATCCTGTGGGAGACCTGCCAGGCGGCGTGAGCCTGCGGCATCCCTCCCCCCTTCGACTGACAGCAGAGGCATTGCACACGTGAGCACTCAGACCAGCGCGGACACGATCGTCAAGGACGGCGTGCACTACCACCAGTTCGACATCGTCATCGTGGGCGCCGGCGGCGCCGGCATGCGCGCCGCGATCGAGGCCGGACCGGGCGCGAAGACCGCCGTCATCTCCAAGCTGTACCCGACGCGCTCGCACACCGGTGCGGCGCAGGGCGGCATGGCGGCGGCCCTGGCCAACGTCGAAGAGGACTCGTGGGAGTGGCACACCTTCGACACCGTCAAGGGCGGCGACTACCTCGTCGACCAGGACGCGGCGGAGATCCTCGCCAAGGAGGCCATCGACGCGGTCATCGACCTCGAGAACATGGGCCTGCCGTTCAACCGCACGCCCGAGGGCAAGATCGACCAGCGTCGCTTCGGCGGGCACACCGCCGACCACGGCAAGACGCCCGTGCGCCGCGCCTGCTATGCCGCCGACCGCACCGGCCACATGATCCTGCAGACGCTGTTCCAGAACTGCGTCAAGCTCGGCATCAACTTCTTCAACGAGTTCTACGTCCTCGACCTCATCACGGTGAAGGACGGCAAGGGCGGGACCCAGGTCGCGGGCGTCGTCGCGTACGACCTCGCCACCGGCGAGCTGCACGTCTTCCAGTCCAAGGCCGTGGTCTTCGCGACGGGCGGCTTCGGCAAGATCTTCAAGACGACCTCGAACGCCCACACCCTCACCGGTGACGGCGTCGGCATCGTCTGGCGCAAGGGCCTGCCGCTGGAGGACATGGAGTTCTTCCAGTTCCACCCGACCGGCCTCGCGGGTCTGGGCATCCTGCTGACGGAGGGCGCCCGCGGCGAGGGCGCAATCCTCCGCAACGCCAGCGGTGAGCGCTTCATGGAGCGCTACGCGCCGACCATCAAGGACCTCGCGCCCCGCGACATCGTCGCCCGCTGCATGGTGCAGGAAGTCGCGGAGGGGCGCGGCGCCGGCCCGCACCGCGACTACGTGCTCCTCGACTGCACGCACCTGGGTGCGGAGGTCCTCGAGACCAAGCTCCCCGACATCACCGAGTTCGCCCGCACCTACCTCGGTGTCGACCCGGTCGTCGAGCCCGTCCCGGTCATGCCGACGGCGCACTACGCGATGGGCGGCATTCCGACCAACGTCAAGGCGGAGGTCCTCTCGGACAACGACACCGTCGTCCCGGGCCTGTACGCCGCGGGCGAGTGCGCGTGCGTCTCCGTGCACGGCTCGAACCGCCTCGGCACCAACTCGCTGCTGGACATCAACGTCTTCGGCAAGCGCGCCGGCCGCAACGCGGTCGAGTACGTCAAGACGGCCGATTTCGTGCCGCTGCCCGCGGACCCCGCGGCCGAGGTCCGCGGCCTCATCGAGGGCCTGCGCAACAACAGCGGTACCGAGCGCATCGCCGTCCTCCGCAAGACGCTGCAGGACGAGATGGACAAGGGCGCGCAGGTGTTCCGCACCCACGAGTCCCTCGCCCACGTCCTCGACGTCATCGCCGACCTGCGCGAGCGCTACAAGAACGTCCACGTCGACGACAAGGGCAAGCGGTTCAACACCGACCTGCTCGAGGCCGTCGAGCTGGGCTTCCTGCTCGACCTCGCC
>VGAV01000031.1 GCA_016870695.1 Actinomycetota bacterium
GACGCGTCCACCGGACCGGGCACCGACATCGCCCTCCGTCCCGGCACCAACGCCACCAACGCCCAGGTCATCGGAAACGTGGTGAACGCGCCGTACGCCATGTCGGCATTCAGCGGTAACGGCGCCACCCCGAGCGGTGTGAGCATCATCAGCAACACGGCGCTCGGGAGCGCCGCGTTCTCCTACACCGGCCTCGTGCAGCCGCGCATCTTCATGAACGCCGGCACCGTCTCCAACGGCAACACGGATGCCCGGCTCGGCTTCTACTTTGCGGCGCCTATCGCGCGGCAGACGATCGCCGCTGCGGCGACCGACGCAGCCACGACCCAGAGCCTGGTCAACGACCTCCGGGCGAAGCTGGTCAGCCTGGGACTCGTGCAGTAGCGCGGCGCTTCGGTGCGACGAGGTTGAGGAAGCTCATGCCTCGGCGGTGGTCGCCGGTGAACGCGGTGCGAGTGACGAGGTTCGTGTTGACGAGCTCGTAGAACACGAGAGCTGAGACGGCGGTGAGCGCGACCGTGACGGCCCATCCGGCCCAGGAGTAGACGCCTGCCTGCTGGACGAGGATGGAGTACAGCACGATGAGCGGCTGGTGGACGATGTAAACGACGAGTGACGCGTCCACCAGCCACCGCACGGACGCCCTCGGCTTGTTGAAAACGCGTGTCGAGAGGCGGAAGGCTGCGCTCGCGAGGGTCAGGCCCCCAATGGTCCAGCACACCGACTGCAAGGCAAGAGCGGCCGCTGAGTCTGCCTGCAGCACGACGTCGAGGACGATGACGATTGCCGTGCTGGCGAGCCCGACGGGCAGCGTCACGCCGTACGGGGCCGAAAGGAACGCCCTGAGGTTTGCTGGGTCAGCGCCAAGGGCGACACCGAGAACGAACGCCGGTGCGAAGACGAGCACGTTCCGGGTGATGAGCCCGAGCAGCAGCTCATCGCCGTTGGCCACCTGCCAAGCCGCGAGCGATACGACGACCGAGACACTTGCACCGACAAGCAGAACCGCCGAGCCCAACGCGGGACGACGCTGGACCCACGCGCTCAGCGCGGCAAGAAGGTGGGCTGCTCGACCGCGCAGCGGCGACGCGTACACGGCGGCGAGCACACAGCAATAGATGAGCAGCTCGACGAGGAACCACAGGTGCATCGTCCACCATTCCGACGGCGGCCACAGCTTGGAGAGCGCGAAGGTGGATGCGCCAACGCCTGCGTCGCTGCGTCCCCATCCGACGAGCAGCCACTGCAGGGGGCTGAACACGATCATGCCGAATAGCAGGGGGATGCCGAGCCGCTTGAAGCGACCCTTCACCCACCGACCGGAACCCTGCCGCCGGAGGATGAGCGCCGCGAAGAACCCCGCGACGGCATAGAACGCGGGCATGCGCCACACGTGCAGGAACTCGCCGAATGCCTCCACCGTGGGGGCGAGCTGCGGGCTCGTCACCAGCCACTGCGTCCCAGCGAAGGCGAGAGCGGTATGGAACGGGATGCCCAGAAGCATGAGCGATGCGCGCAGCCCGTCGAAGTAGTCGATGCGTTCTGCTCGCGCAGCACGCGAACCCGCTCGAGTCTTGCCCACCATCTGCTGTTCGCGCCCCATGAGTGTCGAGGGTAGCGGCAACACGTCATGCATCTTTCGTGCGCAGATTGCACCACCGCACCCGAGCCCCCGGCTGCCTCATCTTGAGGCGGTCGGGGGCTTCTCGTCGTTGCGGCGATCGACCTCGCGCACCGCGACAGCGTTACGCCACACGACGGTGCCCCAGTGGCCGCCCTCGGAGGGGATCTCGAGCATCACGATGCGATCGTTCGCGCCGACCGCCCAGCATGCCTCACGCGTTGCGGCTCGGTCGCGCCACTGCACCCATGCCCACACCGGCCGCTTGTCGAACCACTCGACCGGCTGCGGGCCATACGCCTGCTGAGGAATCGTGACGGGCGGCATCGATCCGACCGCCTGCGCCATCTTCTCGGCGGTGACCTTCGTAGACCCCATGCGTAGACCGGTCCCCTATCCCCGGCCGAGGGGAGCAGCGTACCTCGACCCTCCCGACATCGATGTCGGACCCCCGGCGGAGGATGGCAGCATGATCCCCCTCGACGAGCTGCTCGACTTCGAGCGGGCCTGGCCGCGGTGGAGCGGGCGCAAGGACGAGGCGATCCGCGCGCGCTTCGCCGTGCCGCCGGCGCGCTACTTCCAGATCCTGCACCGAGCCCTCGACTCACGTGACGCGGTCGAACTCGACCCCTTGCTCGTGGGCCGCCTGCGTCGGCGACGCGACATCGCTGCCACCGAGAGCGAGCGGCGGCGGGGGATGGCGTCCTAGGGGCGGAACATCCACCCGTCGTTCGTCGACGCGCGACGCGTCGCCCGCGGCCAACGCCGACGCGTGCGCGAGGCATCCGTTCACGGTTTACTCACGGTTTTGCCGTCGTACTCCTATGTACTTCGGCGTACCGAAGTGCTGAAAACCCGCGGAAAGTACAGGGAAGTACACATAAGTACCTCGCACTGCACAAACGGGGGTTGCAGGTTCAAGTCCTGTAGCCGGCACGGAATCACAGGGATCGCAGCCCACGAAGAGCTGAAGTCATGTCAGGGTCGAATGAAGGACGCCGCGGGGAAAAGCGGTCTTTGCCCTCCATGTGAGCGAGAGGTACGAACAGGAAGAGCCCGCAACGGCGGCCAAGAAGGGGTGCGGCCCTCCCGAGTGCAAGGGGCGCAGAACGGGAGGGCCACATCGAGTACTCGGGCCGAATGCTGTTCTGGTTTGGGGCTTGCGCTATCGTCCAGGATGGTCGCAAGTTGTGCGGCGGATAATCATCGGTTCCTTGCCAGCCGTGGGTGAGCCATGTCAAGGGTGGAACGAAAGCGACGTCCACCGGGTGATGGTCACAGCAGCCGTAGGGTCTGTTAGCGAGGTAGCTCCTCCGGCGCCTGCTACCTTCCTCGTTGGCGCCCCTCAGGCGCCGGATTTGGGAGTGCCGTGGGACAGCTCGTCTACGAACAGAAGTCCACCTTCGACATTGAGGACCGCTCCCTTGCGCACCTGCGCATCGTGGTTATGAACAAGCTTCGCCGACAGGAGTCGTTCATGCTGCAGGTCCCGCACCGGGAGGTCGGCCACGTGAGCTTGTGGATGGCGCCGGGCATTCCTGTCGCGTTCCAATTCTCCGGCAGTCGGTCACCCCGCATCGACCGCGATCTTGTCGATGAGTGGATGCAGCAGGCCAGCGGTTCGGACGGGCTGTCCCTGACGAGTCGCGCTCAATAGGTGCCCGGGTGGCAGCTCGCGGTGCGGGGGACACAGGAAGAGCCGCCACCCGAGCGTGGGCGGATGTAGCACGGCAGATGTTGGGGGTCTGCTGTCTTTCTTCGCTGACGGTACCGAGTCCCTCCCCGGGCCGCGACCGCTTACAGCACGACGCAGGACCGGTGCAGACCTGGCGCCTAAGGGAAAGCTCTCGCGCGAGGCGTGAGGTCAATCTGAGCGGTCCGGGCGCTCTCCGAAGACTTTTTCCATGAACGCAACTCGGAAACGTTCCTGGTAGGCGTTGTAGGCGACCTGGTGGGCGTGGCGCTCGGCCGGTTCCGCGGAGGCAGCCATCGGCACCGGCTCGTGGAACCGGTCGGTCAGAACTTCATCCAATGGGTAGCCGTACTCGTCGCGGATCATCCGCCTACGGTACGCGGCCTGGAGCATCGGCTCTAGTCCCGGGCGTGCGGGCCTCATCCTCGCCCGGGGGAATTGTGGTGAACCAGCTCAGGACTGAACGGGCGCCACCGTTCTGGTCGACGTCGCGCTCGATCGCTGGGAGCGGTCGACACTCAACGTCCGATAGATTGCGTGCTCGGTTCGGGAAGAGGGTGCAGGCCACGATTTCCGCCAGCCGATTCGGCCAGTTTGACGAGCCACGCCTGGTTCAGAGGGCGCTGCAGCGGGCTGTCGAAGTTGAAGTACAACGACGAGGCCTTCGAAATCCAGATCGTCCCGAACGCGCCGCGACCCGGTACGGCGTCGTCACCGTTCACATCGGGCTCGTCGTCCCAGGTGAACGAGAAGCTTTCGTCTCGGCGGAGCTTTGTCACGATTACCGCGCGGAGGTGGTAGAGCGCCCAGTCATCGATGTTGATAGCCGGCGCAACGCCATAGATGAGGTGTCCCAACCCCTGACCCTTCGAGTAAACGTCGAGCGGATCTCGACCGTTCAAAGTACTGCTCATACCTTCGAGAACGCTGCAAGCCGATGGCCGTTGTTCCCGCGTCGAGCGCAGCTCGTGCCCCCTCCTGTGGGCGCGTCCTGCACCCTGCGAGCTCGGCAGCCCGGCGCATAGAGCCGGGATCGTCCGCCGCGCGGGGTCAAAATCTTCGGCCGCCTCGAGGTGAGGCAGCCGGGGACGGTGGATGGGTCAGCGGGTCCGGCGCAGCAGACCGACAACGACAACCGCGAAGGCGGCAGACGAGACGGTCGGAGCTGCCGCCAGGATGAGCAAAGTCAGCTCGGTCGTGGGACACCCCTTCCTATGGTCCAGGAAGGCCTGTGCGCGTCAAGATGGGGTTCGCTTGTAGTTGCGCGGCCTTCATCGGTCGTGGTCGAGAGCCCCGGTTGCCGCCGGGGCTTTCGTGTTTCCTCCTTTCGTGCGCGGAGTCCAGGTAGGGAGACCGCCCCACTGAGGGGGTCTGCCCAAATATGTCGGCACGAGGTCACGCTGCCGGCGCATAGCCGACAGACGCGGACGCGTGAGGGGCACCGCGCCAGATGCACCCCGGCATGTCGCCGTCGATGTAGGGCCCCGTGTAGACGCCCTCGATCACCGCCACCTCATCCCAATACGCGTTCCGTTCTCACCGCCGAGGCGAATTTCCATCGTCGATCCGGGCTGAGGGGTGAAATGCGCGCGCACCACTGTGGAACCGGGAGCGTTCGGAGCCTGGGGAGAGGCAGGCTGCGACGGCTGGATCGAGTAGATGCGGCGCGCCTGGAGGGAGTTCGACGAGGGGTTGGGAATCACGGTGTCCTGCCAGTACCGACCCACGACGGTGTACGTCTTCCCGGTTTCCATGCGGACGGGTGGATTCGGCCCAGTATTCGAGTTCGCAATGAGCAGACCCGCCACGGCGTCAAACCCGGCGAGGGGTTCGATGCGACAGCGCGCACCGGCGCCCTTGTCCCACGAGAGAACCGGCACCCGCTGAGTCCGGTTCGGGGAGGTCACGCCTGCGACCTGAACGCCCAGCAGGACACTCTGACTGGCGTTCTCTGGGCCTGTCCAGAGGGGCGAAGGTCGGCGTCCGGGGTGGCGGAACCATCGAATCCAGCGCGCGCGACGCTGGACTTCTCGATGGTCACCTGATCGTGAACTACCCACTTCACGCCCGCGGCGAAGTTCCCGCTCCCGGTGCGGAGGGTGAGGCGTGCACCGCCGCCGTTCGGCATCACGTACGGTGCCGAGACGAGCGACTTCCTCTCGCCGGGCTGAATGGTCACTGAAGACCCTTGTCCGTCGAACCCCACTGTGGGGCTCGCCGAGATGTACAGGTTCCAGTAGAACGTCAGCGCGGTGGCCCCGGCGGGCACTGAGACATCCATCGTCCCTACGACGGTCTCGCGTCGTAGCCATCGCATACCCATCGCTTTGAGCGGTACGCGACGGTAGATGGCGGGATGCGGCGGGAGGCCGTGAGGCGAGGAAAGCCCAGGTCAAGGGATACTGCGGAAGATCACGGTACAGGTTGTCGCCCAAACGGGGGTTGCAGGTTCGAGTCCTGTAGCCGGCACTCCCTGGACGGCTTCGCCGTCGGGTGTCAGCCGCGCAGGACGTCGGACGGTCGTGAGCCGTAGGTCGCACGGAACAGCTCGGCAAAACGGCTCGGCGAGGTGAAGCCCCACCGTCGCGCGACATCGCTCACCGTGACGCCCGCCGTGGCGTCGCCGTCGTGCAGGTCGGCCCATGCCGCCGCCAGTCGAGCATTGCGCAGGTATGCCGTGGGCGATACACCCTCGGGATGGACGGCGCGGAACGCCGCGACGAGTTCACGAGTGCCCACACCGGCGGCCGCCGCCGCGTCGTCGATGGTGATGGGCAGCGAGGCGTGGGCGTGAAGGTAGTCCGCGGCGGTCCGGTACACGGCCTGCTGCCGGGCGGCCGAGCTGCGGAGGGCCTGTCGGTCGCCCCGGAGCCGGAAGGACTCCAGCGCCGTGACGGTGAGCATCCGGAGCATGCTCGCGCGGACCAGGTCGTTGCGCAGGAGTCCGGCATCCAGATGGACCCGTGCGAGATCAAAGGCACTGAGCCACACGGTTCCGCTCCCCGGTGTCGCCGGACGAGGACCGTCGAAGGCCAGCACCAGGTCCGGATCGCCGTAGATGCGGCGCGCGCTCATCTGCAGGGCGTCCGCATCGAAGATGACGGCGCGGTTCTCGTTGTCGGCGAAGTGATTGACGTAGGGGACGCCGGGCCGGATGAGCACCGGCTCGAGGGCCATGTCGCCGCCGTGGCGGCCCTCCTCCCAGGCGCAGCTGCTGATCGCGGATGCTACGACGAACTGGGCCACTTCGATGTCGACGCGGTAGGACCCCTCGAACCGCCCCGTGTGCAGCTGCACGCTCTCGGTGCCGGCGAGCTCCTGGTGGAACAGGCGCATCCCTCGGGTCAGCGCGACGGGGCCGTACAGATCGCGGAGGTGCTGCTCGGTCTCGTCCGGATCGGTGATGTCGACGCGGGTCTCGACGAAGTCCGAATCACTCATTCCTGGCCGGCCTCCGTGCGGGCGAGCGTCTGCGAGGGGTTCTCGCCGAAGGTGCTGCGGTAGAGGGCGGCGAAGCGCGCGGCGTGAGCGAAGCCGCAGCGACGGGCGATCCCCGCAACGGTGTCTCCGGCTGCGGGGCTGCTCCGCAGAAGGGCGTGGCGCGCCTCGGCCAGACGGACGGCACGCAGATATTCGTGCGGGCTGGTCTGATACTCGCGAGCGAACGCGTTCTGCAGGCCGCGTACGCTCATCCGCGCTGCGCGGGCGATATCGGCCGCGGTGATCGGACGGTGGGCGTTGTCGTGGATGAAGTCCCGCGCCCGACGGACGGCGACGGGCACCGTCGGGGGCGCCTCGAACGCGGCGTCCTCCCACGTGTGGGAGAAGCAGGCCAGGCTCGAGGTGACGATGAGATCGAGCAAGCTCGACGCGACGAGCGGCTCCTTTGTGGTGCCCGCCTCGATCGCGTGTTCGACCGCGTCCATGACGGCGTCCCAGTACCTGCCGTGCGACGGGGTGCGCGGACCGTGGCCCGTGAAGGCGAAGGCCCCGCCGCGGTGGGGGACGCGGTCGCGCAACTGCGCGAGGAAGACTCCGGTGTCGATCGTCAAGACGCGCGCGTGTGCGAGGTCGTACCGGCTCCGCAAGCCAGGGCGGATGAGGTACGGCTGCAGGGGGTCGACCTCGTCCCGGCCTACGCTCATGTCGCCGCGCATGCGAACGGCGCGAGCGAACATGAAGCCCCCGGTGTCCTCGACGGCGGTGGTCAGCGGCCGCCCGCCGATCGTGAAGTCGAGGAAACCGAGCCCCGACGGCAGCACGGAGGCGGTCATGGAGAACTCGAGCTGCTGACCTCGGGCGGAACCGATCTGCACGCCGGGGAAGTGCGTCTCGAGAGCGGCGACGGCGGCGTCGGCCTGGGTCGCGCTGCTGTGGATCGACGGCATGGTCCCCCTTTCGGGTCACGCTAACCGTGATCCGGAACGCGCAATATGCCATCCGCGAGACGCATCATCCGGATCACGCAGCCGGTGAGCGGCGGTGGGCGAGGAGGGGGGTCTGCTCGGGTGAATTTCGTTGCAGGCTTCCAGATGCCCTTCCTAGGGTGATCGCACACGCGCGGCTTCGCATGTATGCATCTCCTCCGCGCTATTCGAATCGCCTGGATCGTCCCGCCGGGACGGGGACGGAGCCTGCCCATGATCACCTGCCCGCAGACCGACGACCGGGACGCGTCGTGAGCGATCTCCTCCGCTTCGCCACGAGCTCTCTCGCCTTCCCCGAGCCGACGACCGCACGGCCGCAGATCTCCCTGCCGCTGGTCGGCGTCGACGGACCCGTCGAGTGGACGGTCCGGCGCTTCCCCGACGACGTCGTCATCGCCTCTGGGGTCGCGCCCGCGTCGGAGAGCGGCACGGCCACGATCGTCCTCGAGCCGCGGGCGTGGGCGCCGGGCTACGTCCGGGTCGAGGCGGCATCCGGATCCCGGCAGGCGGCCGTGCCGTTGATCGTGCAGACTCCGCCCGCGGCGGACGGCTTCTTCGGCGGCGTCACGCTCTTCCCGCATTCCGACGACTCCGATCAGGTGGCGCAGCGCAAGGAGACGCCGAACGACCTCATTCCGGTGATGGGCGCGCTGGGGATGGGGGCGCTTCTCGACACGCTCCCGTGGTCGATCATCGAGACCACGCGCGGCGAGTACGCGTTCTCTCAATGGACCGACCAGATCGTCGAGCTGTGCCAGAAGCACGGCCTGCGCCTGACCCTCCGCTGCATGCAGAACAACCCGCTGTACAACGGCGGTGACTCCTCGCAGAAGGGGCTGACGCGCCTCCCGGGGACCGACGAGGAGGTGACGGGGTTCACGAACTTCGTACTGGCGGCGCTCCGGCGCTACCCCGGCAAGGTCCACGCGGTCGAGCTGTGGAACGAGGTGAACAGCGCCTCGTTCAACTCGGGATGGTGGCCCGACGCGGACGCGCGGACGATCCTGCCCCTGCTCCGGGCCGCCCACACCGCCATCGCCGACGAGTTCCCGGACGTCCAGGTGCTGACGCCCGGGGCGGTCGGAACCGGTGTGCAGACGGCCGGCGAGTTCTGGAAGCAGTTCATCGAGGAGGGCGGCCTCGAGCACTGCGATGCCATCAGCGCGCACCCGTACGAGCAGTCGCCGCGGCAGTTCCGGGCGCTCATGAAGGCCCTCAACAAGAAGATGATCGCCGTGAACGGCGCGGTGCACCCGGTGGCGTTCACCGAGGCGGGCTGGTCGCGGGTGGTCCCGGATCCGACCGGCGGCAACGGCGCCTGGGTCCGCACACTGCACGCGCAGGCGATGGCGCTCGTCCACCTTCTCGTGGGCGCGCAGGAGTTCGCTAACGTGTCGAGCGCGTTCTGGTACAACATGGTCGACTCCTGGTGGGACGACCCCGGCGGAACCGAGAACAACTTCGGCCTGTTCGTGCTGCGCGGGAACGCGTCGGATGCCGACCGTCCGAAACCCGTCGCCTGGGCGTTCGCGCGACTGCGTCGGGAGCTCGCCGGCGTCGCGTTCCACTCCGTCCGCTCCTTCGACGACGGGGGTCGTCACGTGGACGTCTTCCGGTTCACCGGGGGAGGGCGCACGCGGCTGGTGGCCTGGACGACACCCGACCAGATCGACCCCTATCCCGACGAGCTGCGCAGCGCGCGCGCCGGGGACGGCGCGGTGTCGCTCCCGGTCAGCGCCGTCGTCGCCGACGGGGAGCGCATCACCGGCATGCGGGACATCTACGGCGATGCCCTCGTCGTCGACGGCGCCGTGACGCTGTCGTTCACGCCGGCCTACATCGACGTCGTGAAGGCGACGTAGGCGCGGCGCACCGGAGCGACCCTCGGGTGATCGACGCATTCCTCGCCGCCGCTGCGGCGCGTCGTCGGAGTGCGATTCAGCGCAGCGTCACGCGCAGCCAGAGCACCCCGTGGGCGGGGATGTCCAGGCCGCCGGCCACGCCGACCTCCTCGCCCGAGACGAGGTCGACGGCATCCGGTTCCAGGCCCGACAGCGTGAGCGCGTCG
The DNA here is from genome assembly GCA_016870695.1 of Actinomycetota bacterium. Classification (GTDB taxonomy): domain Bacteria; phylum Actinomycetota; class Actinomycetes; order Actinomycetales; family Microbacteriaceae; genus Microbacterium. Next base: position 9,810 of record VGAV01000031.1, read on the forward strand.
ACGTGGACCGCCCCGTCCGCCACGTTCGCGAGCACCAGCACCGCGGATCCGACCCCCGGACGCAGAAAGCCCACGACGGAGGCCACGGGGGTGCCGAACCCGATCAGCGTGTTCCCCGCGAACTCCGGCGTCTCGCGGCGGACGGCGATGAGCCGCGCCAGCCGGGAGAAGACACGGCCGGCCGGGGTGTCGGCATCCCTCCGGTCCGCGTAGTTCTGCGCGGGTCGGTGCGGCCGGTGCACCCACCGGCTGTCGCCCGCCTCGTGCGGGTCGTCCGCGTACGAGTAGTCGTTGAGCTGGGCGACCTCGTCGCCCAGATAGAGCAACGGGATGCCGCCGGTCGAGAGCGCGAGGGCGTGCGCGAGCACCACGCGGTCCTCGCCGCCCGCATCCCCGGCCTCGATCCCGGCGAGCGAGGCGGTCGTGCCCGTGACCCGGGCGTCGCCGGTGCGCGGGTTCTCCTGGAACGGGACCCCGCGGGCGAACGTGCCGTCGTGACGGCCGACGTAGAAGTCGTTGAGGAACCGGCGGTGCGGGTACCCCTCGATGCCGAGCTCGGCGGCATCCTCGTCCGCGAAGGTCCAGCCGATGTCGTCGTGACTGCGCACGTAATTGACCCACGCGGTGCCCGCCGGCAGAGTGTGGCGCCGCTCGAGCGCCTGCTGCAGCAGCCGGCCGTCACGGGTGGCGAGCGCCTCCCAGGTGAGGGCCATCTGCAGCGGGTTGTAGGAGATCTGGCACTCCTCCGGCGAGATGTAGGAGACGACCTCGTCCGGGTGGACGATCGCCTCCGACTTGAACAGCAGTCCCGGCGCGGCCATCGCGAGGACGGCGTTGAACGCTTGCAGGAGCAGGTGCGCCTCGGGCAGCGACTCGCACGTCGTCCCGAGCTGCTTCCAGATGAACGCGACGGCATCCATCCGCAACACCTCGACGCCCTGGTTCGCCAGGAACAGCATCTCCCCGGCCATCGCCTCGAAGACCGCCGGCTCGGCATAGTTGAGGTCCCACTGGAAGTGGTAGAACGTCGCCCAGATCCACCGTCCGTCCGGCAGCTGCACGAACGAGCCGGGGTGGTCGTCGGGGAAGATCTCTCGGGTGGTCCGCTCATAGGCGTCGGGCATCGTCCGGTCCGGGAAGATCAGGTAGAAGTCCTCGTACCCCGGCACGCCTGCGACGGCCTTCTGCGCCCATTCGTGCTCGTTGCTCGTGTGGTTGAAGATGAAGTCGACCACGAGCGAGATCCCTGCGCGCCGGAACTCCGCGGCGAGGTCCGCCAGCTCCGCCATCGTGCCGAGCCGCGGGTTCACCCGCCGGTAGCTGGACACCGCGTACCCGCCGTCGCTGTTGCCCTCGGGGCTCTCGAACAGGGGCATCAGGTGCACATAGCTCAGCCCCAGCTCGCGGAAGTAGGGGATCTGATCCCGGATGCCGCGGAGCCCACCGGCATAACGGTCGACGTAGCAGACGCCTCCGAGCATCCGCTCGCTCTCGAACCAGGTCGGATTCGCCACGCGGGCGTCGTCGAGGGCGCGGAGCTCGGCCGGCCGTTCGGCCCACGACCGGCGGGCGAGGTCGACGACGGATGCCAGGCGCTCGGCGCCGTCCGCCCGCTCGCCGTACAGCCGGCGGAACAGGTCGTGAAGGCGCGGCAGCTGCGCCTCCGCCCGCACGAGGAAGGAACGGTCCGCGCCGGCGGCGCGGGCCGCGCGCAGGATGCGGGAGACGTCGGCGGCGGAGTCGGCACGGAGCTGGGGCACAACCACACCCTGGCGCATCGACGCCCTCCCCGGCGACTTCAACGCGCGGAGACGTCCCGCGGCGACCCGTTCCTCGCAGAATCACGCGAGACGCGCAGAATCCGGACGAGATCCTGCGAGCGCGGACGCATTCTGCGAGAGACCGTCGCGACGGACGAGGGCCGCCCGGGCCGTAGCATTCTCGATGGCCCTCGCGTGTGCAGCGGCCGGGAAGGACGTCCTGTGGACGAGCGTCGGACGGTCGGCATCGCCGTGATCGGCGCCGTTGTCATCGGCGCCCTCACCGCGCTGCAGGCCCGGATCAACGGCACGCTCGGCGCCGAGATCGGCGACGGCATCTACTCCGGCGTCATCTCGTTCGGCTCCGGGCTGCTCATCCTCATCGTCCTGTCCGCGCTTGTCCCCGAGGGGCGCCGCGGATTCGGCCGTCTGGTGGGCGGCATCCGGGACCGCCGAATCCCGCCGTGGATGCTCATGGGCGGGATCGTCGGCGCCTTCACCGTCGCCAGCCAGGGACTGACGGTCGCGACGATCGGAGTGGCTCTGTTCACCGTCGGCTTCGTCGCGGGCCAGACCGCCGGCGGACTCGTGCTCGACCGGGTCGGCTACGGACCGGCCGGCGTCGTGCCCATCACCCCGGGGCGTCTCGTCGGCGCACTGCTGGCCATCGTCGGCGTCGTGGTCTGCCTCGCGGGAGACGACGTCCGCGGTGTGCCCGTCTGGATGCTGATCGTCCCCGCGATCGCCGGTGCGGGCGTCGCCTGGCAGCAGGGGACGAACGGGCGCCTGCGCGTCCGCGTCGAGAGCCCCCTGACCGCCACCCTGGTCAATTTCATCGGCGGGACGGCCGTCCTGCTTCTCGCGGCCGTCGTTCGCGCGGTCTTCACCGGTCTCCCCGACGCCCTCCCGCCCGAGCCGTGGCTCTACCTCGGCGGCGCCGTCGGGGTGACGTACATCTTCCTCTCCGCGATCGTGGTGCGCCGCACCGGCGTGCTGCTGCTCGGCCTCGGCTCCGTCGTGGGGCTGCTCGCCACCTCGGTCGTGCTCGACGCGCTGTGGCCCGCCCCCGCCGCGCCCTCCACGCTCGTGGCGATCATCGCCGCCGCCGTGGCGATCGCGGGGGTGGCGGTCGCCGCCGTGCCCTGGCGCCGCCGCGGCTGAACCAGGGCGGACGCCGGCGCCGATCGCCCGGCGAGGCGCGTCAGCCCGCGTCGACGCTCTTCTTCGACCGGCGGCGGCCGGACGGCATGCGGGACAGGTGCTTCGCGGCATCCACCGTCTTCCGACGGACGGGACGCG
>VGAV01000032.1 GCA_016870695.1 Actinomycetota bacterium
CGGGGTGCGCGCAGCCGGAGCCCGTCAGCGGATCGGCCACGCGCCGTCGAGCGGCGGGGAGGTGGCGTCCAGGCGCCCGATCTTGACGAAGTACTCGGTGAGGCTCGCCGCCTGCGCGCGTGCCCACGCGACCTGCCGCAGGTGCAGCTCGTCGACCGTGGGCGGCATCCATGCCCCGAACCTCTCCGCGAGGGCCAGGGCGAGACGCCCGGCCGCGACGGCGTCGGCGCAGGCCTCGTGGGCGGACTCCAGCGGGACCGCGTAGTGCGCCGCGACCACCGACAGCGTCCGTTTGCCGCGCCGCCAGCGGTCATAGGTCTTGTCCATGACGAGCGGGTCGAGCACCGGCGAGGGCTTCTCGATCGGCGCGATCCCGTGCCGTAGCGCCTCGTGCTTGAGCAGGGAGAAGTCGAACGGGGCGTTGTAGGCGACGACCGGGATGCCGGCGGCGAACAGCGCCGACAGCGCTTTGACGACCTCGGCCACGACCGTGGCGGCGGGGGCGCCCTCCGTCCGCGCCCGTTCGGTGGAGATGCCGTGGATCGCGGCGGCCCCGGCCGGGATCTCGATGCCCGGGTCGGCGAGCCAGTCGCGCGCGTCGACGACCTGACCGTCGACGTCGAGGACACCCACGTGCGCGGTGACGATGCGGTCGGTGACGACGTCGATGCCGGTGGTCTCGAGGTCGAATACACCCACCACCCGCGCCCATTCGGGCGTCTGGAACAGAGGGAGCGGCTCGGCCTGCCACGTGGTCATGGGCCCACCGTAGAGGCGGCCCCCGACACCGCGACGGCGACGCGCGAATCGGTGGACAGAAGGCGCGGTGCGACGGCTGGGGAGGACAGGACCCGGAACCCTGACGGGCGCGGCGAGCCGTCGCCCCGGACCGCGCCGCCGCACGACATAAACTCGACCGCGTGCCGAACCCGTACGCGTCCCTCCTCGCCGAGGTCCCGGTCACCCGCCGCGAGATCGAGATCGGCGGCACCCGCACCGCGTACTGGGTCTACGGCGACGACGCCGACACCGCCCCGGCCGACCCCCGCCCGACGATCGTCGCCGTGCACGGCTTCCGCGGGGAGCACCACGGCCTCGAGCCCGTCGTCGCGCACCTGCGCGGCATCCGCGTCATCTCTCCCGACCTGCCCGGCTTCGGCGAGACGCCGCCGTTCGCCGGTCAGCCGCACGACCTCGACGGCTACGCCCGCTGGCTGCGCGCGTTCGTGGAGGCGGTGGCTCCGGATGCCGTCGTGCTCGGGCACTCGTTCGGTTCGATCGTCGCGTCGGCCGCGGTCGCGCAGGGGCTCGCGACGTCGAAGCTGATCCTCGTCAACCCGATCGGGGCCCCCGCGCTCGAGGGACCCCGCGGCATCCTCACCCGCCTCGCCGTCTTCTACTACCTCGCCGGGGCCAGGCTGCCCCGCCGCCTCGGCGACGCCCTGCTGCGCAACGGCCTCATTGTCCGGGTCATGAGCAACGCGATGGCCAAGACGCGCGATCCCGCTCTGCGCCGGTTCGTGCACGAGCAGCACGACAAGTACTTCTCCCGCTTCGCCGACCGCGACGTGCTGCACGAGGCGTTCGTGACGAGCGTCTCGCACGACGTACGAGAGTCCGCGCCGCGCATCATGCAGCCCACGCTGCTCATCGCGGCCGAGAAGGACGACATCACCCCGATCGAGGCCGAGCGCCACCTCGCGACGCTGTTCCCCGACGCCCGGCTCGTCGAGATCCCCGACGTCGGGCACCTCATCCACTACGAGACCCCGCAGGCGGCGGCATCCGCCATCCGGGACTTCCTGCGCGAGACCGCCGGGCGGTGAGGTGGCGCAAATGCACGCGCCGGGCGGGCTATCGCGTACATCTGTGACAAGTCAGCGCGAAGGGCCCGGGCGGTGAGGTGGCGCAGATGTACGCGCCGGGCGGGGTCTCGCGTACATCTGTGACAAGTCAGCGCGGAGGGGCTACGCGGTGGTCTCGGCCTTGCGCTTGCGGTACGCGATGACGTTCATGCGGTTGCCGCAGTTGCCGGCGTCGCAGTAGCGCTTCGAGCCGTTCTTCGAGAAGTCGACGTAGACGCCTTCGCAGTCGTCGGCGTCGCACACCCGCACGCGGGCGTACTCGTCGGCACGGATCACGTCGACGAACGCCAGCGCGGTCTCGACGAGGATGCGCATCGCCAGCGGCTCGTCGGGATCGCTCGCGTGGATGTGCCAGTCCATCCCGTCGTGCCGCACCAGCTGGGGGAGGGTGCGCCCGTCGGCGAGCATCGCGTTCACGAGCGGGACGGCGCCGTCGCGATCGACCCGCCACAGCTCCAGAAGACGACTCCGGATGCCGCGCACCCGGGCCAGCTCGTCCTCGTCGCGCGTGCGCGACCCGGTGTACCCGTGCGCCGTGACGAACGCCTCGAGGTCGGCCCGCCGCGTGAGCGTGTCGACGCCGCTCACCTCGGTGTGGGGGAGCGTGTTGACCAGCTCCACGGCGGCACGCAGCACCAGTTCGGTGTCACGGATGAAGACCATCTTGACTCCTGACATGTCGGACCCGTACTGTCACGAGTGTAAGCGCTGTTCACTCATGACAGCGTTGGCCGCCCCCGCGATCCGGGAACGCGGCCGCCGTTTCGCCCCTGTCCCGAGGAATCCGCATGACAACGACGCCCGTCACCCTCCCGCGCCCCGTCCGTCAGGGCTCCGGCGCGGTCACCGGGCTCGCGATCGCCGTCGCGTCGGCGCTCGCGTTCTCCTCCAGCGGTCCGTTCGTCAAGCCGCTCCTCGACGGCGGGTGGTCGCTCGGCGCGGTGCTCATCATCCGCATGGGCCTGGCGGCGCTGCTGCTCTCACCCGCTCTGGTCCTCGCGATCCGCCGCCAGCGCGGGTTCCTCCGCCGCCACGGCCTCCTCATCGCGGCCTTCGGCCTGACCGCGGTCGCCGGATGCCAGCTGTTCTACTTCTCCGCGATGCAGCGCATGCCGGTCGCCGTCGCGCTGCTCATCCAGTACATCGCTCCCGTGCTCATCGTCATCGCCGTCTGGGTCCGGACCCGCCGCGCGCCGTCGCGGGCGGTCGTCATCGGATCGGTGGTCGCGATGACCGGACTCGTCCTCGTCGTCGACATCAGCGGTGCGCGCTTCGACCTGCTCGGCACCGTGTTCGCCCTGTGCGCGGCCGTGTGCGCCGCGGCCTACTTCGTCATCGCGGGCCGCGCCGGCGACGACCTCCCGCCGCTCGCCCTCGCGGCCGGGGGACTGCTCGTCGGAACCGCCCTCATGGGCGCGCTGGTCCTCGTCGGCGTCCTGCCCTTCGCCGCCCCTTCCATCACCGTGGAGCTCGCGGGACTGGAGGTGCCCGGCATCCTCCCGCTGCTCTGGGTCGGCGGCGTCGCCACCACCGTCGGGTATGCGCTCGGCGTCATCGCCGTCCCGCTGATCGGCTCGCGCCTGGCGTCCTTTGTCGGCCTGTCGGAGGTGCTGTTCGCGCTCGGCTTCGCGTGGCTGCTCCTCGGCGAGACCCCCGCGCCGATCCAGTTCGTCGGCGGCGCCCTCATCCTCGCGGGCGTCGTGCTCGTCAAGCTCGACGCATCCGGCCCGGTCGAGCCGCGCACCGAGACCGCGAGCATCCCGGTGATCCCCAGCCCCTGAGCCCGCGAGCGGGAGGGCGGGATGGATGCCACGCGGGTGGCATCCCCTGTTCTTCCGACCCGAGGGGGGAGGGACGGATGCCACGCGGGTGGCATCCACGGTCCTGTCAGGCGGGGGTGGTCCCGGCGCCGCGGCGGGCGAGCTGCATGAGCGGCGCGACCCGGTAGCCGATGACCTCGCCCATGACGAGGGAGGTCTCGGTGCGTTCGACGCCCTCGATCGAGAGGATGCGCGCGTCCGTGTCGAACAGGTGCTGGGTGTCCCGGCACGCGACTCGCACGAGCAGGTCCACCTGGCCGCTGAGACCGTGCGCCTGGACCACCTCGGGGACCAGCGCCAGCGCCTCGCGGATCGCGGGGAGCTCCGCCTGCCGCACGGTCACCTGCAGGAACGCCTCGATGGGGAAGCCGAGCGCGTCGGGCGCCAGTGCCCGTTCGTAGGAGAGGAAGACGCCACCGCGCTCCAGGCGGGCCATCCGCGCCTGGACGGTGTTGCGCGAGAGGCCGAGGCTCTCGGCCAGGGCGACGACGGTGGCGCGCGGATCCGCGGACAGGGCGCGGAGGAGGTCGAGGTCGACCGCGTCGAGCTTGGTCATGCTGCGAACATTAGCAGCGTTGACGGTCGGCGCAATGGGCAGCCTGCTCACTTCCGGGGTCAGGTCTTGAGCGGCTTGCCTTCCGCGCGTACGGTCGGCCCTGTCGGCGACGCTGCCGGCACCCGGATCGTCCGACGCACCCACAAGGCGCGCGGACAGGACTGGAGGGATGACGATGACGTACACCCGCACCGACGCCGCCGACCTCGCGGAAGACGTGGGCGCCGCCCGACTGCTCGAGCCGGACGGGACGCGCGTCGCGGATCCCTCGCTCGATCCCTTGGTGGCCGACCTCGCCCCGGACGCGTTGCGCGCCCTCCATCGCGACATGGTGCTGACCCGCCGCCTCGACGCCGAGGGCGTCGCCCTGCAGCGCCAGGGGCAGCTCGCCCTGTGGGCGCCGTGCCGCGGGCAGGAGGCCGTTCAGATCGGCACCGCGCACGCGCTCGCCGCGGGGGACTTCGTCTTCCCCAGCTACCGCGAGCACGGCGTCCTGCTCGCCCGCGGCGCCCAGCCCGCCGACTACGTCCTCGCCTGGCGGGGCGAGGAGCACTCCGCGTACGACCACGCCGCGATCGGTGTCGCGCCCCTGCAGATCATCATCGGGGCCCAGTCGCTGCACGCCACCGGCTGGGCGATGGGCGCCCAGCGCGACGGCTCCACCGATGTCGCCGTCGCCTACTACGGCGACGGCGCCACCAGCCAGGGCGATGTGAACGAGGCGCTCGTGTTCGCCTCGTCGTTCCGGGCGCCGGTGGTGTTCGTCTGCTCGAACAACCAGTGGGCGATCTCCGAGCCGGTCACGGTGCAGGCCCGGTTCCCGATCGCGGGCCGCGCGCCCGGCTTCGGGGTGCCCAGCATGCGCGTCGACGGCAACGACGTGCTCGCCTGCGTCGCCGCGATGCGCTGGGCGCTCGATCGCGCCCGCCGTGGCGAGGGCCCCTCGTTCCTCGAAGCGGTCACGTACCGGATGGGTCCGCACACGACGAGCGACGACCCCACCCGCTATCGCGACGCCGCCGAGGTGGAGCGGTGGGCACGACGGGACCCGATCGCCCGGTTCGAGGCGTACCTCCGCGCCGAAGGGGTGCTCGACGACGACGCGGTCGCGGAGGTCGACGCCGCCGCCGACGCGCTGGCCGCCGCCGTGCGCGCGGCGTGCATCGGGGCGACCACCCGCCCCGCCGACAGCCTCTTCGACCACGTGTACGCGGAGCCGCACGCGCCCCTCGCCGCGCAGAAGGCGGAGTACCGCGCCTACCTCGACGGGTTCGGGGAGGACGAGTGATGATCGCGCTCACGTTCGCCTGCCCCACCGGCGCTCAGGACGAGGTCGCCTGATGGTCGCGCTGACTCTCGGCGCCGCGGTGAACGCGGCCCTGGCCGGCGCCCTCGCGGACGACGACCGCGTCGTGCTGCTCGGCGAGGACATCGGCCGCCTCGGCGGCGTCTTCCGCGTCACCGACGGCCTGCTCGAGCGCTTCGGGGCGGACCGCGTCATCGACACCCCGCTCGCCGAGGCCGGGATCGTCGGCACCGCGGTCGGTCTCGCCATGCGCGGCTACCGTCCGGTCGTCGAGATCCAGTTCGACGGCTTCGTCTACCCCGCGTTCGACCAGATCGTGTGCCAGGTCGCCAAGCTGCACTACCGCACGAACGGGCGGGTCCGGATGCCGCTCGTCATCCGCATCCCGTGGGCGGGCGGCGTCGGCGCGGCCGAGCACCACTCCGAGTCGCCGGAGGCGTACTTCGTGCACACCGCGGGTCTGCGGGTCGTGGCCGCCTCGACCCCGCAGGACGCCCACCTCCTGCTGCGCCAGGCGATCGCCTCCGACGACCCCGTCATCTTCTTCGAGCCGAAGCGGCTGTACCACGCCAAGGGGGAGGTCGACCTCGACCTCGACCTCGCCGACGCTCCGCCGCTGCACCTCGCCCGCGTCGCACGGGAGGGGACGGATGCCACCATCGTCACGTACGGCGCCCAGGTCCGTGTCGCGCTGGACGCGGCGCTCGCCGCGGAGGACGAGGGCCTGTCGCTGGAGGTGATCGACCTGCGGTCGCTGTCGCCCCTCGACATGTCGACCGTGGCGGCATCCGTCCGCAAGACCGGTCGCGTCGTCGTCACGCACGAGGCGGCCCGCGAGGCGGGGGTCGGTGCGGAGATCGTCGCGAGCATCACCGAGCGGTGCTTCGCGTTCCTCGAGGCCGCGCCGCAGCGGGTGACCGGGCACGACATCCCCTATCCGCCGGCGAAGCTCGAACGGCACCACCTGCCGGACCTCGACCGCATCCTGCACGCCGTCGACCTCGTGTGCGACCGGGTCCCGGGCGAGGTGGCGCGATGATCGAGCGCTTCTTGCTGCCCGACCTCGGCGAGGGTCTGCCCGAGGCGGAGGTCGTCCAGTGGCACGTCGACGAGGGCGACGAGGTCGCCCTCAACCAGACCATCGCCGAGGTCGAGACGGCCAAGGCGATCGTCGAGATCCCCTCCCCGTACGCCGGCGTGGTCCGCGGACTGCACGCCGCCGCCGGAGACGTCGTCGAGGTCGGCGCGCCCCTCGTCTCGTTCGAGGTCGGGGGATCGGATGCCACCGAGCCGGCATCCGATCCCGCCCGCCGCCCCGCGGCATCCGATCCCACCCGCCCTCCTGCGGAGTCGGCGGCCGACACGCCGGTCGAGGCCGCCGCGCAGCGGCGTGTCGTCCCGGATCTCCGCACGACGGACGAGACCGGGGACGGGGAGACCCGGGCCACACCCAACCTCGTCGGGTACGGCGCCGCCCCGAGCCGCGGCGACCGGCCCCGGCGCCGCCCCCGGACGGGCGCCGGCACGCTTCTCGACCGGGATGCCGCCGTACACGCGGCCGCCCCGCACGACGTGATGCCCCACGACGCCGAGCCGCTGCCCGGCGGGCATGCGACGGGGGAGCGCCCGCGCTCGACCCCGCCGGTGCGCAAGCTCGCCAAGGACCTCGGCATCGACCTGGCGGAGGTGGCGGCGACGACCGCGCCGGGCATGGTCGTCACCCGGGAGGACGTCGAGGCGTTCGCCGCGCGAGGGAACACCCCGTCGCCGCGTGCCGCCGCGGCGGCCGACGGCCGGGTCACGCGCACGCCCATCCGCGGGGTGCGCAAGCACACCGCCGCCGCCATGGTCCGCAGCGCGTTCACCGCTCCGCACGCCACGACGTTCCTCACGGTCGACGTCACCGCGACCACGGAGCTGCTGGCGTCGCTGACCCGGGACCGCGCCCTCGACGGTCACCGCATCGGCATCCTGGCCGTCGTCGCGAAGGCCGCCTGCCTCGCCCTCGGACGCACCCCGGCGCTCAACGCGCGCTGGGACGAGGAGGCCGGCGAGATCGTGACGCATCACTACGTCCACCTGGGGATCGCGGCGGCCACCGACCGCGGCCTCGTCGTGCCGCACGTGCCGGATGCCGACCGTCTCGCGCTCGTCGACCTCGCCGACGCGATCGCCGAGCTCACCGCGACGGCGCGCGCCGGTCGGACGGCCCCCGCGGCGATGACCGGCGGGACCTTCTCGATCACGAACGTCGGGGTCCTGGGCGTGGACGCCGGCACGCCCATCCTCAACCCGGGGGAGGCGGGGATCCTCGCGGTCGGGGCGGTGCGACGGATGCCGTGGGAGCACGAGGGCGCCATCGCCCTCCGCGACGTCGTGACGCTGAGCCTGTCGTTCGACCACCGCCTGGTCGACGGCGCCGAGGCGGCGCGATTCCTCACCGACGTCGCCGGCGTCCTGCGGGAGCCCGGCCGGGCCATGCTGCTCTGCTGAGCCGGAAGGGGACCGCACCATGAGCACGACATCCGCGACCCAGGAGAGCCTCGCCGGGGCCCTCCGCGACACCCTCGCCCGCACCGCGCGGGGCGGGTCCGACGAGGCGCGCGCCCGGCACACCGCCCGCGGCAAGCTGCTGGCCCGCGATCGCGTGGACCGGCTGCTCGACGAGGGCAGCCCGTTCCTCGAGGTCGCGCCGCTGGCCGCGCACGGCCTTTACGGCGGCGAGGCGCCGGGGGCGGGCGTGGTCGCCGGGATCGGTCTCGTCCACGGTCGCCACGTCATGGTCGTCGCGAACGACGCCACCGTGAAGGGCGGCGCGTACTTCCCGCTCACGGTCAAGAAGCACCTCCGGGCGCAGGAGATCGCGCTCGAGAACCGCCTGCCGTGCGTGTACCTCGTCGACTCGGGCGGGGCGTTCCTGCCGCTGCAGGACGAGGTGTTCCCCGACCGCGACCACTTCGGCCGGATCTTCCGCAACCAGGCGCAGCTGTCGGCCCGCGGGATCCCGCAGATCGCCGCCGTCCTGGGCTCGTGCACCGCGGGCGGGGCGTACGTCCCGGCGATGAGCGACGAGAGCGTGATCGTGCGGAACCAGGGCACCGTGTTCCTCGGCGGGCCGCCGCTGGTCAAGGCCGCCATCGGCGAGGACGTCACCGCCGAGCAGCTCGGCGGCGGCGACCTGCACGCCCGCCGCTCGGGGGTCGTCGACCACCTCGCCGACGACGACGAGCACGCGCTCGAGATCGTCCGCGACATCGTCGCGACCCTCCCGCCCGCTCCCGCGCCGGTGTGGGAGGTGCTCCCGCCGACGGACCCGGCGCGCGACCCGCGGGACCTCTACGAGATCGTCCCCGCCGACGTCGCCCAGCCGGTCGACATGCGCGCCGTCGTCGACACCCTCGTCGACGGCGGGTCCCTGCATGAGTTCAAGGCCCTCTACGGCGACAGCGTCATCACGGCGTTCGCGCGCCTGCACGGACACCCCGTCGGGATCATCGCGAACGACGGCGTGCTCTTCAGCGAGTCCGCCCTCAAGGCCGCGCACTTCATCGAGCTCGCCGACCAGCGCGGCATCCCCCTGCTGTTCCTCCAGAACATCACGGGGTTCATGGTGGGACGGGATGCCGAGGCCGGCGGCATCGCCAAGGACGGCGCGAAGATGGTCACCGCCGTCGCCACGACCCGCGTCCCCACGCTCACCGTCCTCGTCGGCGGCTCCTACGGCGCGGGCAACTACGCCATGTGCGGCCGCGCGTACGACCCGCGGTTCCTGTGGACGTGGCCGTCGAGCCGCATCTCCGTCATGGGCGGCGCGCAGGCGGCATCCGTCCTCGCCACCGTCACCCGCGATCAGCGCGCCGCGCGCGGGCAGGAGTGGACGGATGCCGACGACGCCGCGTTCCAGGAACCGATCCGCGCCCGCTACGAGGAGCAGGGCGACCCGTACTACGCCACCGCCCGGCTCTGGGACGACGGCGTGATCGACCCCGTGGACACCCGCACGATGCTCGGGCTCGCGCTCGACGTCGTCAGCCGGGTGCCGCTGGCCGACCGGGGCTTCGGCCTCTTCCGGATGTGATCGTGAGCGTCCCCCTCTTCTCGACCGTGCTCGTCGCCAACCGCGGGGAGATCGCCCGCCGCGTGTTCCGGACGCTGCGGCGTCTCGGCATCCGTTCCGTCGCCGTCTTCACCGACGCGGATGCCGCCGCGCCCCACGTCCGCGAGGCCGACCACGCCGTGCGCGTGCCGTCGTACCTCGACGTCGACGCCGTGATGGCGGCGGGGGTGTCGTCGGGCGCTCAGGCCGTGCACCCGGGCTACGGCTTCCTCAGCGAGAACGCCGGATTCGCCCGCGCGTGCGTCGCCGCGGGGATCGTGTTCGTCGGCCCGGGCGTGGAGGCGCTCGAGGTGATGGGCGACAAGATCCGGGCGAAGCAGCACGTCGCGAGGCACGGCGTCCCCACGGTGCCGGGGTTCTCCGCGGCGGGCCTGTCGGACGCGCGGATCGCGGCCGAGGCCCATCGCGCCGGATATCCGCTGCTCGTGAAGCCCTCGGCGGGCGGCGGCGGCAAGGGGATGACGGTCGCCACCGGCCCGGACGACCTCGCCGACGCGCTCGCCACCGCGCGCCGCGTGGCCGCCGCCGCGTTCGGCGACGACACCCTGCTGCTGGAGCGGCTGCTCGAACGGCCGCGGCACATCGAGGTGCAGGTGCTCGCGGACGCGGACGGGACGACCGTGTCCCTCGGCGAGCGCGAGTGCACGCTGCAGCGGCGGCACCAGAAGGTGATCGAGGAGGCTCCCTCACCCGTCGTCGACGCGGCGACCCGCGCGCGGCTCGGCGACGCCGCCGTGGCCGCAGCTCGCAGCGTCGGCTACCTCGGCGCGGGCACCGTGGAGTTCCTCATCGCCGGGGACCGGGTCGACGAGCCGTTCTTCATCGAGATGAACACGCGCCTGCAGGTCGAGCACCCCGTGACCGAGCTGGTCACCGGCATCGACCTCGTCGAGCAGCAGCTGCGCGTGGCCGCGGGACTCGCCCTCGACCTGCCCGCGGTCCGCCTCGACGGGCACGCGATCGAGGCGCGCGTCTACGCCGAGACCCCGGCCCGCGGCTACCTCCCCGCGACGGGGACCGTGAGCCGGTGGCATCCCGGATCCGCCCGCGTCGACAGCGCCGTCGAGACCGGCAGCGTCATCAGCGCCCTGTACGACCCGATGATCGCCAAGGTCGTCGCCCACGGACCCGACCGCGCCACCGCCCTGGCCCGGCTCGACGCCGCGCTCGCCGAGACGATCGTGCTCGGCGTCGACACGAACATCGCCGACCTGCGGGCGCTGCTCGCCGACCCCGCCGTGCAGGCGGGCGACCTCGACACGGGGCTGCTCGACCGGCGCGGCACGCCCGCGGTCCCGTCCCCGACGGAGACCGCGCTCGCCGCCGTCGCGGAGCAGGCGGAGAGGGATGCCGCGCCCCCCGCCGACGGCTCGGTCTGGGGTCGCGTCGGGGCATGGCGCGCCGGCGGAGCGCAGGCTCCCCGCACGGTGGTCCTCGAGGACGATGCCGGACGGATGCACGACGTCGCCCCGAGCGCCGCCGAGGGCGCCGTCGTCACGGGCGGTCCCGTCGAGTACTGGGTGCACGCCGACGGCGCGGCGCACCGTCTGCGGCTGGTGTCGCGGCGGGACGCCGCCGCCCGCCGACGCGCCGCGACCGATCGCGCGCCGGGAGCCGTCGCCCCGGAGCTCGTCGCTCCGCTGCCGGGCACCGTCGTGGCCGTGCACGCCGCCGACGGCGCGGTCGTCGACGCGGGAGCCCGGCTGCTCACGATCGAGGCCATGAAGATGGAGCACACGGTCGCGGCCCCGCACGCCGGCATCGTTCGCGTCCGCGTGGCCGTCGGCGCCCAGGTCGCGCGCGACGCCGTCGTGGCGACCGTGACCCCGCGGGAGATCGGGCCTCGCGATGACGGTGACGCCGCGGCATCCATCGACGTCCCTGTCCCGTCCGGGGGTCGCGATCACGTCGCGTCCTCGGCATCCCTTCCCACCCCCTCTCTCAAGGAGACGCACCCGTGAGCATCGACAGCCAGCAGGCCTTCACCGACGACGAACGAGAGCTCGGGACGATGGTGCGGGAGTTCGCCGACGAGGTGGTCGCGCCCCGGTCGTACGAGGCGGACCGCGCGCACGAGCTTCCCCTCGACATCGTCGCCCAGATGGGCGAGCTCGGGCTGTTCGGGCTGCCCTTCCCCGAGGAGGTCGGCGGACAGGGCGGCGACTACGCGGCGCTGTGCGTCGCGATCGAGGGCATCGCGCGCGTCGACCAGTCCCTCGCGATCACCCTCGAGGCCGGTGTCGGGCTCGGAGCCATGCCGATCTACCGCTACGGGTCCCCGGCGCAGAAGGACGAGTACCTGCCCGACCTCGTCGCCGGACGCGCCCTCGCCGGCTTCGGGCTGACCGAGGCCGAGGCGGGCAGCGACGCCGGCGCCTCGCGCACGACCGCCCGTCTCGACGGGGACGAGTGGGTCGTCGACGGGTCGAAGCAGTTCATCACCAACTCCGGCACGGCGATCACCCGTTTCGTCACCGTCACTGCGGTCACCGGCCGGATCGGCGACCGGCCCGAGATCTCGACGATCATCGTGCCCAACGGCACCCCCGGCTTCACCGTCGGGCCCGCCTATGACAAGGTCGGCTGGAACGCGTCCGACACGCACCCCCTCACCTTCGACGGCGTGCGTGTGCCCGCGGCCAACCTGCTGGGCGAGCGCGGGCAGGGGTTCAAGAACTTCCTGCGCACCCTCGACGAGGGGCGTGTCGCCATCGCGGCGCTCGCGACGGGGGCGGCGGAGGGATGCCTGGAGGCGGCCGTCGACTACGCGCGCAGCCGCACCGTCTTCGGCGAGCGGCTGTCGACGCGGCAGAGCATCCAGTTCCTGCTGGCCCGCATGCACGCCCGTGTCCACACCGCCCGGCTGGCGTGGGT
>VGAV01000033.1 GCA_016870695.1 Actinomycetota bacterium
GCGGCCGAGGAGGAGGCGTCCCGCCGCCTGGGGTGGGTGCAGGCGGTCTCCGTCTCGCGCCCCCTCGTCGCGGAGATCACCGCCCTGCGCGACGAGCTCGTCGCGCAGGGCGTGACCCGGGTCGTGCTCGCGGGCATGGGCGGCTCGTCGCTCGCGCCCGAGGTCATCGCGCAGACCGCGGGCGTCCCGCTCGTCATCCTCGACTCGACCGCCCCCGGGCAGGTGCTCGCCGCGATCGACGGCGACGCCGAGTCCGGCGGTCTCGCGCAGACCGTGCTCGTGGTCTCCAGCAAGTCCGGCTCCACCGTCGAGACCGACTCGGCTCGCCGGGCGTTCGAGGCGGCGTACCGCGACGTCGGGATCGACCCGGCCGGGCGCATCGTGGTCGTCACCGACCCGGGCTCGCCGCTGGAGACCTCCGCCCGCGAGGCGGGCTATCGCGTCTTCACCGCCGACCCGAACGTGGGCGGCCGGTACTCCGCGCTGACCGCCTTCGGGCTCGTGCCGACGGGCCTGGCCGGCGTCGACATCGACGCGCTCCTCGACGAGGCCGACGCGACCCTGCTCGAGGTGGCCATCGACTCCCCCGAGAACCCGGCCCTGGTGCTGGCGGCCGCGATCGCCGGCGGCGGCGCCCTCCGGCGCGACAAGCTGGGACTGGTCACCGACGGCACGCACATCATCGGCCTGCCCGACTGGATCGAGCAGCTCGTCGCCGAGTCGACGGGCAAGAAGGGCACCGGCATCCTTCCCGTCGTCCTGCTCCCGGTCTCTCGCGAGCTCGAGGACGTCCCCGACGACCTCCGCATCGTGCGCCTGGTCGACGACGCCGAGCAGTTCCATCTGTTCGAGCGTCACCACGACGAGGTGCTCGTGAGCGGCTCGCTCGGCGCGCAGTTCATCGTGTGGGAGTACGCGACGGCGATCGCCGGGCGCCTGCTCGGCATCGACCCGTTCGACCAGCCCGACGTCGAGTCGGCCAAGGTCGCCGCCCGGGGTCTGCTCGACGCCCGGCCCGAGCCTGCGTCGCCCGCGTTCGCGCGCGACGGCGTCGAGGTCCGCGTGTCGGACCCGGCCCTCGCGGCCGGCGGAACGCTCGCCTCGGTGCTCGATGCCCTCTGGGCCCGCATCCCGGCCGACGGGTACGTGAGCGTCCAGGCCTACGTGAACCGCCTCGAGGTCCCGCAGCTGGCGGGCCTGCGCGAGCTGGTCGCCGCCGACGCCGGTCGTCCGACCACGTTCGGCTGGGGTCCCCGCTTCCTGCACTCGACCGGGCAGTACCACAAGGGCGGTCCCGCGACCGGCGTGTTCCTGCAGATCGTCGAGCGCACGGACGTCGACCTGGAGATCCCGGGTCGCCCCTTCACCTTCGGACAACTCATCCAGGCACAGGCCGCGGGCGACGCCGGCGTGCTGGCGGACGGTCACGGCCGCCCCGTCGTCACGCTCACGCTCACCGACCCGCAGGTCGACGTGCTCTCACTCTTCGAGGCGGCACAGTAATGGTCGTAGACATCTCCCCCGGGCACAATCCGCTCCGCGACCCCGACGACCGGCGTCTCAGCCGCATCGCCGGGCCCAGCGCCCTGGTCATCTTCGGCGTGACGGGCGACCTGTCGCGCAAGAAGCTCATGCCCGCGGTGTACGACCTGGCCAACCGCGGTCTGCTGCCGCCCGGGTTCGCCCTCGTCGGCTTCGCCCGCCGCGACTGGGAGGACCAGGACTTCGCGGAGGTCGTGTACCGCTCCGTCAAGCAGTACGCCCGCACGGAGTTCCGCGACGAGACGTGGCAGGAGCTGCTGCAGGGCATCCGCTTCGTGCAGGGCGAGTTCGACGACCCCGAGGCCTTCCAGCGGCTGCGCGAGACCGTCGACAAGCTCGACACCGAGCGCGGCACGATGGGCAACCACGCGTACTACCTCTCGATCCCGCCGAAGGCGTTCCCGCTCGTGACGACGCAGCTCAAGGCGTCGGGTCTCGTGGGCGAGAACGCGGACGACACCACCGGCTGGCGCCGCGTCGTCATCGAGAAGCCGTTCGGTCACGACCTCGCCTCCGCGCGCGAGCTCAACGAGACCGTCGAGAGTGCGTTCCCGGCCGACTCGATCTTCCGCATCGACCACTACCTCGGCAAGGAGACGGTGCAGAACATCCTCGCGCTGCGCTTCGCCAACGAGCTGTACGAGCCGATCTGGAACCGCAACTACGTCGACCACGTGCAGATCACGATGGCCGAGGACATCGGCGTGGGCGGACGAGCCGGCTACTACGACGGCATCGGCGCGGCCCGCGACGTCATCCAGAACCATCTGCTTCAGCTGCTCGCGCTCACGGCGATGGAGGAGCCCATCAGCTTCAACGCCGCCGACCTCCGCGCCGAGAAGGAGAAGGTCCTCGCCGCGGTGCGGCTGCCCGAGAACCTGGCCGAGGCCACGGCCCGCGGCCAGTACGCCGGCGGCTGGCAGGGCGGCGAGAAGGTGAACGGCTTCCTCGACGAGGACGGGATGGACCCCGCGTCGTCGACCGAGACCTTCGCGGCCATCAAGCTCGAGATCAACACGCGCCGCTGGTCCGGGGTGCCGTTCTACCTGCGCACGGGCAAGCGCCTCGGCCGCCGCGTGACCGAGGTCGCCGTCGTCTTCAAGCGCGCGCCGCAGCAGCTGTTCTCGCGCAGCCAGACGCAGGAGCTCGGGCAGAACGCGCTCGTCATCCGCGTCCAGCCCGACGAAGGCGTCACGATCCGCTTCGGCTCGAAGGTGCCGGGCGACGGCACGCAGGTGCGCGACGTCACCATGGACTTCGGCTACGGCCACGCCTTCACCGAGGCGAGCCCGGAGGCTTACGAGCGCCTCATCCTCGACGTCCTCCTCGGCGACCCGCCGCTCTTCCCCCGCCACGAGGAGGTCGAGCTCAGCTGGAAGATCCTCGACCCGATCGAGGAGTTCTGGTCGGCCGAGGGCGGACCGCTCGAACAGTATTCGCCCGGGTCGTGGGGGCCGGCATCCGCCGACGAGCTCCTCGCCCGCGACGGCCGCACCTGGAGGCGCCCGTGATCATCGACCTGCCCGACACCACCGTCAGCGCCATCTCGAAGCGCCTCGTCAGCGTCCGGGAGGAAGGCGGCGCGGTCGCCCTCGGCCGCGTGCTGACCCTCATCATCGTCACCCGTCACGGTGCCGAGGAGGAGGTCATCGAGGCCGCGAACGACGCGTCCCGCGAGCACCCGATGCGCGTCATCGCCGTGCTGTTCGGCGACGACGACGAGGAGCCGCGCCTCGATGCGCAGATCCGGGTCGGCGGCGACGCCGGAGCCAGCGAGGTCATCGTCCTCCGCGCGCACGGCGCGGCCGGCTCGAATGCCGAGAGCCTCGTCACCGGACTCCTCCTGCCCGACGCCCCCGTCGTGGCCTGGTGGCCCGCCGAGGCGCCCGCCGACCCGGCGGCCTCCCCCATCGGCCGCATCGCGCAGCGGCGCATCACCGACGCGTCGTCGCAAGCCGACCCGGCGGCGTGGGTGAGCGACCTCGCCGGGCACTACTCCCCCGGCGACACCGACTTCGCGTGGACGCGCGTCACCCGGTGGCGCGAGCAGCTCGCCGCGGTGCTGGACCAGCCGCCGTTCGAGCCGGTCACCGCTGTCGAGGTGCGCGGCGCCGGCGACTCGCCCTCGACGGTCCTGCTCGCCGCCTGGCTGGGCTTGAAGCTCGAGGTGCCGGTGGACTACGCCTACCTCCCCGCCGACGAGTGGAGCAGCGGCATCAAGTCCGTGCGCCTGACCCGCCCGAGCGGCGACACGCTGCTCGAGCGGCCGGCGCCGGGCGTGGCGGTGCTGACCCAGCCCGGTCAGCCCACCCACGATCTCGCATTCCCCCGCCGCACGCTGCGGGAGTGCCTGGCCGAGGAGCTCCGCCGACTGGACCCCGACCTGCTCTACGGGCGGGTCATCACCGAGGGTCACGACCTTCTGGCCGCATCGGCCGACAGGAGCTCCGATGTCTGAGAACGGCAAGCAGGTCATCATCAAGAGCGACAACGCGTCGCTCGCCGAGTACGTCGCCACCCGGTTCGTGAACCGGGTGGTCAAGCGGGTCGCCGAGGGCAAGCGCATGCACGTCTGCCTCACCGGCGGGACGATGGGCGGCGCCGTGCTGCGCGCCGCCGCCCAGGACCCGCGCGTGGGCGACATCGACTGGTCGCAGGTGCATTTCTGGTTCGGCGACGAGCGCTTCGTCGAGCGCTCCTCCCCGGATCGCAACGACACGCAGGCGCGCGAGGCGCTGCTCGACCATCTCGACATCCCCGCCGCGAACATCCACACCGTCGCGTCGACCGACGACGGGATCGACCTGGATGCCGCGGCGATCGCCTACGCCGACGAGCTGGCCCAGTTCGCCCCCGGCGACCGCAGCGAGACCGGCCCCTGGCCGTCGTTCGACATCTGCTTCCTCGGCGTCGGCCCGGACGCGCACATCGCCTCGCTCTTTCCGGACCGTCCCGAGATCTCGGTGACGGATCGCGCGACGGTGCCCGTGCGGGAGTCGCCGAAGCCGCCGAGCGAGCGCGTGTCCCTCACGCGGCCGGTCATCAACTCGTCCAAGCGGGTGTGGATGGTCATCGCCGGTGCCGACAAAGCGGCCGCCCTCGGGCTCGCCCTCGCCGGCGCGAGCTACCAGAGCGTTCCCGCGGCCGGGGCGAAGGGCCGCCGGCGCACGGCGTTCTTTGTCGACGAGGCCGCCGCGGACCAGGTGCCGCCGCAGCTCATCGACCGCGAGTACTGAACGCGCGACCGCGATCGAACAGGGGGGATGGGTGCTGCGGCATCCATCCCCCCTTTTTCCTCTCCCGGCCGTCATTGTGACCTTTTCGGCATTGTCGCCGCGCGACACCCGATTTATCCTTCCGGCGGGGGGCATTTCCGGTCCGTCGGGATCACGGTTCCGACACCGACCGGCCGACGCAGTTGGGAGCGTTCGGATGCCATTTTTCGGTCGTCAACGAGAGATCTGGATCGCGCAGAGCATCATCGATTCGCGGGTGGGGGCCGCATGCCTGTTCGTGGGAGGGCCCGGCGTCGGCAAGTCCGCACTGATGCGGCAGATCGCCGAGGAGCACGACACGGTCGTCGTGGTCGCCAGCCCGAACGAGCGGCTGTGGCCGTACTCCGGCCTGTCCGCGGTGGCCTCGGCGCTCGGCGGCGCACGCGGGGCGGCCGTCGACGGGCTGCTCGGCCGCGGGCGGGACTGGCCCGAGCATCTTCTGGCCGAGGAGCTCAGCCGCACGCTGCACCTTGTCCACGACGAGCCGTGCGTGCTGGTCGTCGATGACCTGGATGACATGGATGCCGCGAGCATCACCGTCCTGTCGTACGTCTTCGGCCGCCTGCGCGGCACCGGGATCAGCCTGCTGGCCACCGTCGGCCGGCTGGAGGGCCGGCACGCCTTCACCGGGCTCGCCCATGCGGAGATCGAGCCGTTGACGTTCGAGGAGTCCGTCGACCTCGCCCGCTCGCTACTCGGCCCGGGAGCGGTCCGGGCCGTGTTGCACATCGTCGCGGCCTTCACGGGCGGCAATCCGGCGGTGATCGGGCGCGTGCGGCTCACGCCGGACGAGGCGTCCGGCGCGGAGCCCCTCCCGCTGCCCCTCCGCCTGAGCGACGATGAAGGGGCGCGCGGGCGCCGCGGACGTCGGTCGTCCCCTGCGGGCGTCGCGGGCGACGTGATGGATCTGCTGTCGGTCGGGCCGGTGTTCGACCTCGAGCGTCTGCGCGACGAGGCGGGCCCGATGGACGCCGAGCTCGACGACCTGATCGAGAGCGGGGTCGTCGCGGTGCGGGGCGGCCTCGCGCGCATCGCCGACCCCGCCGAGAGGCTGCGGCTGCACGCCGCGCTGCCCGCGGAGGAGCGCAGGCGTCTGCACGCCCGGGCGGCGTCGGCCCACACGGTGACGTCCCCTGCGACCCGCCGCTGGCACGAGAGCTTCCTCGCCCCCGTCGACGGCGCGGGGGTCGCCCTCCTGGAGGCCGCCGCGGACCTGGCCCGGCTCGGGGACCCCTCGTCCGCGGTGGAGTTCGCCGAGCGCGGCCTACGGGACAGTCTGGACACGGACGGGCGGACCCGGTGCCTCGTCGACCTCGGCGATGCGCTGGTGCGGCACGGTCATTTCGTCCTCGGCCAGCACTACCTGCGGCGCGCCGACGACCCGGCCGACGCGCACGCCCGCGCCCGCGCGGCGCTCGCTCAGCTCCGGGCCACGGCCGTCGTGGACCACGTGGTGGACGACACCGTGGTGGATCATGCCCTCGGCGGCAGCAGCGCGGGGGACGCCGAGCGGATCCTCGCCGAGGCCGCCGGTCTGCGCATCGGCCGGGGCGAGCTCGACCAGGCCACGGAACGCGTCGCGGAGGCGCACGAACGCGGCGTCGCCTCGCTCGAGATCGCGCTCCTGACCCGCATCCTCGAGGAGACAGGATGCCTCCCCCCGCCGACGGACGCCGCGGACTCAACCGCGGTCACCGCCCCGGTCGGACCGGATGCGCCGATCGAGGAGGCGCACCTCATGATCACCGTCCACGAGCTGGCCGAGGACTACGCCGCCGCGCGCCACCTGGCGTGGGCGCTGCTGGACCGGACGCCCCGGCTCCCCCCGCTCTGGCGCGAGCGCGTCCTGGCGAGGCTCGTGTCGACGGAGGTCCGCGCCGGCGACGCGTCCGCCGCCCGCGACGCCGTGTCCGCGTGGCGGCGCGAATGGCTGCCGGGCCGTTCTCCCGACGCGGCGAGCGTGCTGCTGCTGGCGGGGGCCGCCGCGCTCGATCCGGACGGCGGCGACGTCGACGGCCTCGTCCGGCGCGGGCGGGCGCTGTGCCGACGGGAGGGGACGCCGGCCCTTCTCCCGGCCTTCGGGGTGATCGACGGCGGACGGGCACTGGCCGAAGGGCGGTACGCGGATGCGGTGCTCGCGCTGCAGGCCGCCCGCGACGCGTCGCCGTGCGACGACCCGTCGATGGTGCGCGTGGACGCGGATCTCATCGAGGCCCTGTGGCTCGACGGCCGCCGCGCGGAGGCCCGAGTCGAGCTGACGCGCTTCGAACGGGATGCCGCCCGCCACCCCCGCCGGTGGACCACCCTCGCCGTGGCTCGCGCCCGTGCCGTCTGCCGCTCCGCCGAGGCCGGATCGACCGCCTTCCGGGAGGCCGAGGACGTCTACCGCACGGACGACGCGCCCGACGAGCACCTGCGCCTGAGCGCCGCACGGGAGCGCTGCCTGCCGTCCGAGTCCCGCCGGCCCGCGCCCGCCGCCCGGGCGCCGCACACGCGCAGCCTCACCGCGCAGGAGCAAGAGGTCGTCGTCCTCGTCGGCCGCGGCATGCGCAACCGCGAGATCGCGTCGACGCTCTTCGTGTCGCTGCGGACCGTCGAGCTGCGGCTGACGAACATCTACCGCAAGCTGGGGGTGTCATCACGGGTGCAGCTCGTGTCGCGGATCAGCCGCACGGCCGCCGAGGAGTGAGGGGGCGCGGCGCCAGCCGGTCGGCACGGCGGGCGGCGGTGCGGCCGGCGCGGGGTCCGCGACGGCGGCGCGACGGTCGGGGCTCCGCCACCGGCCGTCGGAGGGACGCCCCAGCGCCGTGACCAGCGCCCGGAGACACAGCACCGCATCCCACACCCGCATCGCGGGATAGAGCAGCATCGACGGCCGCGGCCGCTCGCGCGCGAGGACGCAGACGAAGCCGGTCATCGTGAGGTCGACGAGCACGAAGCCCCCGGCGAGCGCCCCCGACGGGATCACCGCCGCGACGGCCGCCGCCCCCGCTCCCGCCGCGCCCGGCAGCACCGCCGCTGCGAGCGCGGCGAGCGCGTCGAACGCGATCACGGGAAGCACGGCCGCCAGCACGACGCTGGAGACGACGGTCTCGACGGCGAATACGCCCACGGACGCCCAGAACACCCCGCGGCGGAGCCCGTGCCGCCGCACGGTCTGCCAGAACCCCAGGCTCCAGCGGCGCACCTGCGCCGTGTAGTCGCGGAGCACCGCGGGGTCCTGCGTCTCCGCGATCGCGCACTCCGGGTGGAAGGCGATCCGGCCGAGGCGCTTGGCGTGCACCTCGAACGTCATGTTGAAGTCCTCGATGGACAGACCCGGCGCGTCGATGTCCACGCGGTCCAGGATGTCGGTGCGGTACAGGCTCGCGAACCCCGGCACGATCGCCACGGCATCCGTCATCCGAGCCGCCTGTCCGAACTTGTGCAGGTACTGGGTGCAGACGTACGTGCGCTCGCGGTACGCCGTGAGGAACGCGCCCATGCGGGTGGCGGGAGCGTCGGCCGCGGTGGTCGCGCGCCCCGCCACGGCCACGACGCCGTCGTCGGTGAACAGCGGCAGCCCCGTCCGCAGGTAGTCGGGGCGGGGGCGGGAGTCGGCGTCCAGCAGCATCAGCAGCGGGAAGCGCTCGGCGATGCGGAACTGCTGCAGGCCCGCGCGGATGGCGCCGGCCTTGCCGCGGTTGGGGAAGAGGTCCCACGCGGTCGCCCCCGCCGCGCGGGCGACCTCGACCGTCGCATCGTTCGAGCCGTCCGAGACGACGAACACGTTCCCGGCGGGCACCAGACGACGGGCGGCGGCGACGGCGTCGGCGATGACCACCTCCTCGTCGTGCGCCGCGATGAGGATCGCGACCTCGTCGGCGCGGTAGTACATCGACGGGATGAGCAGTCCCGGCTCCCGTGCCTCGCGCAGCAGCCGGCACACGGCGGCGACGCCCCACACCAGCGTCGACACGCCGACCGTGCACACCGCCACGAGCAGGGCGAGGCCGGCGGTCATGGCATCCCTCCCTTCCGATCACGACGACGGTACGCGACGCCCGGCGCTGCGCGACCACAGAGGCGGTTGCGGTTTCACGCACGTCCGGATGCGGTCTTCGGCAACCCGCACGATGTGCCGGCGGACGTTGACCGCCGGCCGATGACGGGATCAATGTGAGCGGCGGGCCGTCACCCGAATCGGACGGCCCCGCCGCATACCACCCGATCGTCCGAGGGGGCGCTGCTTTCCCCCGCGCTCCCTCGGACCCGCCAGAAGGATGAGCATGTCCACTCTCGATGTCCGCGCCGACGTGTCGATCGACGCCCTGCCGCCCACCCTGACCGTCCGCGAAGCGTTCGACTTCGACGTCGCGATCGTCGGCCTCGGCTACGTCGGGCTTCCGACCGCCCTCGCATACTTCGCGGCGGGGTCGCGGGTGCTCGCGCTGGACGCCTCCCCGAAGAGGCTCCGGGTCATCGCGTCGCGGGCGGCCGACCTCATCGACTCCGACCGGGGCCGGCTCGAGGACGCGCTCCGCACCCCCAAGGGGTTCCGCCTGACCACCGATGCGACGGAGCTGTCGCGCGCCGCGGCCGTCATCGTCTGCGTCCCCACCCCCGTCGACCACCAGCAGGTGCCCGACCTCGTGCCGCTGCGGGCGGCGTGCGCCACCGTCGTCGCCGCCGCCCGTCCCGGTCAGCTCATCATGCTGACCTCGACCACCTACGTCGGCTGCACCCACGACCTCGTCGAGGAGCCGCTGCGCGCCCGCGGGCTGCACATCGGCAGCGACGTGTTCGTCACCTTCAGCGCCGAGCGCATCGACCCCGGCAACATCGGCATCGCGCAGGAGGCCGTTCCCCGCGTGGTCGGCGGCGCCACGCCGCAGTGCGAGGAGGAGGGGGCGCGACTGCTGTCGCGGTACGCCGCCCGGGTGCACCGCGTGTCGAGCCTCGCGACGGCCGAGATGACCAAGCTGCTCGAGAACACCTTCCGCGCGGTGAACATCGCGCTCGCCAACGAGTTCGCCGACATCTGCGGCGCGCTGGACGTGCCCATCACCGAGGTGATCGAGGCGGCCAGCACGAAGCCGTACGGGTTCATGGCGTTCTACCCCGGCCCGGGGGTCGGCGGGCACTGCATCCCGTGCGACCCGCACTACCTGCTGTGGCAGCTGCGTGCGCTGCGCGTCGACGCAGGCGTCATCACCCAGGCCATGACCCGTATCGCCGCCCGGCCCGGCCGCGTGGTCGAGCGGGTCCGGGACGTCCTCGGGCGGGCGGGCAAGGGCACGCTCGGCGCGCGGGTGCTCGTCGTCGGGGTGACCTACAAGCCCGACGTGGCCGACCTGCGCGAGTCGCCCGCGCTGGAGATCATCGACGGCCTCCTCGACCTCGGCGCGGAGGTGCAGTACGTCGACACCCACGCCCCGCACGTCGATCTCGCCTCCGGCCGCGCCCGGGACTCCCTCGCCGACCCGGCCGTGTTCCACCCGGACGTCGTGCTCGTGCACACCCGCCACCAGGACGCCGACCTCACCTGGATCGAGGCCGACGCCGTCGTCCTCGACGGCACGTACCGCAGCGACGACCTCGTGGGACGGGTGCTGCTGTGACCGACGACGTCCTCCCCCCCGACGCGGACCCGGCTCCCGCCACCGCGCCCATCCCCACCTCGGAGGAGATCCGCATGAGAACCCTCGTCACCGGAGGCGCCGGCTTCGTCGGCAGTCACCTCGTCGAGCACCTGCTGCATCTGGGCGACGACGTCGTCGTCCTCGACGACCTGTCCACCGGGTCCGCGCGCAACCTGGCCGCGGTCGCCGACCACCCCCGACTGCAGATGATCCACGGGTCGATCCTCAACCCGCAGACCGTGCGCTCGGCGATGGCGACGTGCGACCGCGTGTTCCACCTCGCCGCCGCCGTGGGCGTGAAGCTCATCGTCGAGCAGCCGCTGCGCGGCCTGCGCATCAACATCCACGGCACCGAGAACGTGCTGACCGCCGCGATCGAGCAGGAGGCGTCGGTCCTCCTGGTGTCCACGAGCGAGGTCTACGGCAAGAACACCGCGGACCGCCTGCGCGAGGACTCGGACCGGATCCTCGGGGACCCGCTGCTGTCGCGGTGGACGTACGCCGGCGCCAAGGGCATCGATGAAGCCTTCGCGAAGGCGTACTGCGACCAGGAGGACCTCGACGTGTCGATCGTCCGCCTGTTCAACACGGTCGGGCCGCGGCAGACCGGCCGCTACGGGATGGTCTTCCCCAACCTCGTCGGACAGGCCCTGCGCGGCCAGCCTCTGACGGTGTTCGGCGACGGACGGCAGACCCGCTGCTTCTCGGCCGTCGAGGACGTCGTACCGGCGATGGTCCGGATCGAGCGCGACCCCCGCGCCCGCGGCGAGGCGTACAACCTCGGCGGGGCGCGGGAGATCTCGATCCTCGACCTGGCGCAGGAGATCGTCCACACGCTCGACAGCCGCAGTGAGATCTCGCTCATCCCCTATGCACAGGCCTACGCGCCCGGTTTTGAGGACATGCGCCGCCGCGTGCCCGACAACAGCAAGGCGCACGCGCTCGTCGGGTATGAGCCGCACACGTCCCTCACGACGACCATCATGCGCGTCGCCGCCGACCTGCTCTCGCGGGAACGGCTCGGATCGGATGCCATGCCGTTGGCCGGCGCCGGCGCGTTCCGGGGAGTGATCTGATGGATCAGCGTTCCCCCCGGGCCCGGATCGCCGCGTCCCGTTCCCCCCGCGCCCGGCTCGCCGCCGCGCTGGCCGCCGTCGCCGCGCTCGCCCTGAGCGTCGGCGGGCTCCCCGTCCTTGCTCCCGAGCCCGCCGCGGCGGCGACGCGGACCGTCGTCAGCCTCACGTTCGACGACGCCAACGCCTCGCAGCTGAACGCCCTGCCCGCCCTGCGGACCACCGGGCTCAAGGCGACGTTCTACGTCCCCTCGGGCTTCATCGGCGCCGCCGGGTACATGACCCGCGCGGACCTGACCGGGTTGAAGAACGCCGGGCACGAGATCGGCGGCCACACCGTCAACCACCCCGACCTCGCCCAGATCAGCGTCGACGAGGCGAGACGGCAGATCTGCACCGACCGCAAGAACCTCGCATCGTGGGGGTTCACGGTCCGCAGCTTCGCCTACCCCTTCGCCTCGAGCACGCCGCAGGTCGAGCAGGCGGTGGCCGACTGCGGGTACAGCAGCGGACGGCTGCTCGGCGACATCCGCAGCCGGTTCGGCTGCGACCAGTGCAGCTACGCGGAATCCATCCCGCCGGCCGATTCCCGCGCGCTCCGCGCCCTGGATCAGGTCGACAAGACCTGGACCCTCGCCGACCTGAAGCAGGGTGTCCTGAACGCCGAGCGCAACGGCGGCGGTTGGGTGCAGTACACCTTCCACGACGTCTGCGCGAACGCCTGCAGCGACCTGGCCGTCACCCCGACCGTGTTCGCCCAGTTCGCGGCGTGGCTGAAGGGCCGTCAAGCGGCCGGCACCGTGGTGCGGACCGTCGGCGACGTCGTCGGCGGGGCCGCGAAGCCGCTCGTCGACGGGCCCGCCGTGCCCGCCCCGACCGGCTCGACCAACGGCGTCGTCAACCCCGGCCTGGAGACGCTCGGCGCCGACGGGCAGCCGAGCTGTTGGATGCGCGGCGGCTACGGGTCGAACTCCCCCGTCTTCTCCACCGGGGCGCCCGCCCACGGC
>VGAV01000034.1 GCA_016870695.1 Actinomycetota bacterium
GGTCGACGCCGGTCACGACGAGCACGAGCGGGACCCCGGCGATGACCGGCACCGCCGCGCCGACCGCGGCCGCCGGCGTCCCGAAGCGGCCGTGCGTCCGGCCGACGGCGGCGGGAAGGACCCCGTCCCGGCTCATCGCGAACAGCACGCGCACGAGGGCGGTGGTCGTGCCGATGGCGCACGCGAGGAACGACGCGGCGATGCCGACGTCGGCCACCACGGCCCAGCCGCCGAGCCCGGAGGCGGTGGCCAGGTCGTTGACGGGCGAGGCGCTGGCCGCGAGGTCGGCGCCGAGGGCGTCGAACCCGGCGACCTGCGTGACCGCGGCGAGGAGGTACAGCGCCCCCGAGAGCACGACCGTGCCGGTGACGGCCCGGGGCACGTTGCGCAGGGGCGAGACCGACTCGACGCCGAGGGTGGCGGCCGACTCGAAGCCGACGAAGGCCGTCAGCGCGATCACCGCGCCGGCGGCGAAGGACAGGGGGGTCGCCCCCGCCGCTCCGGCGCCGAGGAGCACGGACGGGTCGATCGGGCCGATGCTCACGAGCAGCGCGATCAGCAGCGCGACGATGAGGACGACCGAGAGCGTCTCGACGACGAGGGCGGCGCGCGCCGACACCCGGATGCCGCGGACCAGCACGAACGCGACCAGCGCAGCCTGCGCGACCACGGCCCCCGCCGCGACGAGGACCCCGTCCAGGTCTGGCCAGAGCCCGCGCAGCAGATAGGACGTGTAGTACGCCCCGCCCAGCAGCGCGAACATCGCCACCGCCGCGTACCCGGTGAGGATGGCGGCCCCGCCGGCGAGCCCGGCCCGCGTGCCGAGGCCGCGGGCGGTGTAGGTGTAGAGGCCGCCGCTGGCCGCGAAGCGGCGTGCGAAGACGCCGACGGTGCGGGCGACGCCGAAGGCGAGGATCGCGGCGGCGAGGATGGCCGTCACGGTGACCCCCGGGGCGACGCCGGCCACCATCAGCACGACGGTCGTCGCTGCGGCCGCCGGTGCCACCGCCGCCACCGACTGCGCCGCCAGGTCGACGACGCCGATCCGCCGCCGCTCCAGACCGTGCAGGGGCGAGCGGTCGCCGAACCCGGCGACGGGAGCGGGCCGCGCGATGGCGCGGGAGAGTGCGGTCATGTCGGTCTCCGTCGGGATGCCCCGACCGTACGGGAACGCGGTTGCCCCGCCGCGACGCCCATGTTTCCGGGGCGTGACCGCGGGTGAGACCCCGTCGGCGGCCCGTCTCACCGGGTGCGCGCACACCTTTACGCCCGCTACATCGCTCCGCAACGGCGCGGGAGGAACCTCGGACGCGACACCCGACACTCCGGAGGAACCGAATGACCCAGCTCGAATCGAAGGGGGTGGCGGCGTCGGCGAAGCGGACGCTGCAGGGCTCCCTCGGCGTCACGGCGATCGTCTTCATGGTCGTCGCCGCGGCCTCGCCGCTCACCGTGGTCGGGGGCGCCGCACCCCTCGGCATCCTCATCGGGAACGGCGCCGGCTTCCCCACCCTCTACGCCGTCAGCGCCGTGGTCCTGCTGCTGTTCGCGGTCGGCCTGGCCGCCATGACGCGGCACGTCCCCCGCCCCGGCGCGTTCTTCACCTACATCGGCTACGGCCTGGGCCGCCCGTCCGGGCTCGCCGCCGCCTGGACCGCCATGCTCACCTACACGACCATCCAGATCTCGGTCTACGGCTACATCGGCTACCTACTGAGCATCACGGTCGTCTCGCTCGGCGGCCCGGCCCTGGGCTGGTGGCTGTACGCGCTCGCCGTGGTCGGGCTGGTCGGCATCCTGGGCTACCGCCACATCGACCTCTCGAGCAAGGTGCTCGGCGTGCTGCTGGTGGCCGAGGTCGGCATCGTCCTCGTGCTGGTCGCGGCCGTCGTCGTGAACGGCGGTCCCGAGGGCCTCAGCGCCGCCCCCTTCGAGCCGGCCAACGTCCTCAGCGGCTCGCCCGGCGTGGGCCTGATGTTCGCGATCGCCGCGTTCATCGGCTTCGAGGCGACCGCGATCTTCCGCGACGAGGCCCGCGACCCCGACCGCACGATCCCCCGCGCCACCTACGGCGCCGTCATCGGGATCGGCGTGTTCTACACCCTCGCCTCGTGGGGTCTCGTGATGGCGTGGGGTCCCGAGGGCGTGCTCGCCGCCGCGGCGGAGGACCCCGGCACGCTCATGCTGCGGACGGTCGCGATCTACCTCGGCACCGCGGGCGAGATCATCGTCAACGTCCTGCTGCTGACGTCGATGTTCGCGTGCGTGCTGTCGTTCCATAACGTCCTCACCCGCTACCAGCACGCGATGTCCGGCGCGGGCGTGCTCCCCGACCGCCTCGGCGGGGTGCACGCGCGGCACCTGTCCCCGCACGTCTCCTCGATCGTCCAGACCGCGACGGCGGCGGTGCTGACGGTGGTCTTCGCCGTGCTGAACCTCGACCCGCTGCTGCAGGTGTTCACGTGGTTCGCCGGCGTCGCCACCCTCGCCATCGCCGTGCTGATGGCCGCGACTTCGGTCGCCGTCATCGTCTACTTCCGCCGCACGCGGGCCGACCGCCGCGTCTGGAACACCGTGATCGCCCCGGCCCTCGGCTTCGCGGGCCTGGCCGTGTCGGCGGTGATCATCGTGGCGTACTTCCCCGTGATGGTCGGCGACATGGATGCCGACGGCGCCCCCGTCTTCGGCGCCGTGAGCTGGGCGCTGCTCGCCCTCGTCGTCGTCTTCCCCGCCCTCGGCTACGCCCAGGCCGCGTGGATCCGCCGTCGCCGGCCGGCCGCCTACGCCAAGCTCACCGACACCATCGCGGCGGGCTGACCGGATGCCGCGGCCTCGGCGCCGCGGCATCCCTCCCCCTCCTCCTTCCCGTCCCACCCGTTCCACCCGAGAGAGACACCATGACGCTCACCGACCCGACCTCGACCGCCTTCGCCGCCCCCGCCGCCCCGGCCCATCCCCTGGCCTCCCTCACCCTCGCCGAGATCACCGCCGTCCACGCGGTCGTCGCCGGGCTCGAGGGCGTCGACGAGGCCACCCGCTTCGCGTACGTCGGCCTGGAGGAGGCGCCCAAGGGCGAGGTGCTGGCGTGGGAGCGCGGCGAGACCGCGTTCCCGGACCGCCGCGCCCGCGTGCAGTTGCTGAACCTGCGCACCGCGCACTCGCTCGACCTCGTCGTCTCGCTCACGACCGGCGAGGTCCTGCGCTCCACCGAGCTGGACGGGTCCGACGGGCAGCTGCCGATCCTCGACGCGGAGTTCGAGGAGGTCGGGATCATCGCGAACGAGAGCGCCGAGTGGATCGCCGCGCTCGCCGCGCGCGGGCTCACCACCGCCGACGTCGTCCTCGTCCCCCTGTCGGCCGGGCACTACGGCTACGAGAACGAGGTGGGCCGGCGCGTGCTGCGCACCTTCGCGTTCCGCCAGGACCACCCGGCCGACCACCCGTGGGCCCACCCCGTCGACGGCCTCACGGCGTACATCGACGTCGCCGACCGGAAGATCATCGAGATCGTCGACACCCCCGGCTTCACCGTGCCGGAGACGTCCGGCAACTTCGACGACCCGGAGCTCCAGGGCCCGCCGCTGGAGGGGCTGAAGCCGATCGTCATCACGCAGCCGGAGGGCTCGAGCTTCACCGTCGACGACGAGCACGTCACGTGGGGCGAGTGGGACCTGCGCATCGGCTTCGACACCCGCGAGGGGCTCATCCTGCGTCAGCTGTCCTTCGCCGGGCGGCCCGTGATGTACCGCGGCTCGATCAGCGAGATGGTCGTCCCCTACGCCGACCCGGCGCCCAACCGCTTCTGGCAGAACTACTTCGACACGGGCGAGTACCTGTTCGGCCGGTACACGAACGAGCTCGAGCTCGGCTGCGACTGCGTCGGCGACATCACCTACGTCGACGCCGTGCTCTCGGACGAGAACGGGATGCCGCGGACCATCCGCAACGCCGTGTGCATGCACGAGGAGGACTTCGGCTCCCTCTGGAAGCACACCGACATCTTCACCGGCTCCAGCGAGGTCCGCCGCGCCCGCCGTCTCGTCATCTCCTTCTTCACCACCGTCGGCAACTACGACTACGGCTTCTACTGGTACCTCTACCTGGACGGCACCATCGAGTGCGAGGCCAAGCTCACCGGCATCCTGTTCACCTCCGCCTATCCGGGTGCGGACTACCCCTTCGCGTCCGAGGTCGCGCCGGGGCTCGGGGCGCCCTACCACCAGCACCTCTTCTCCGCCCGACTCGACATGACCGTCGACGGCGTCGCCAATGTGGTCAACGAGATCGACGCGGTGCGACTGCCGATCTCCGAGACCAACCCGGCCGGCAACGCCTTCACCAAAAAGGTGACGCCGATCGCCTCCGAGAAGGTGTCGGGCCGCGTCGCCGACGGCGCGGTCAATCGCGTCTGGCAGATCGCCTCGACCGAGAAGACGACCGAACGCGGACAGGCGACCTCGTACATGCTCTTCCCGACCGAGACGCCCGTGCTGCTCGCCGACGACGCCTCGTCGATCGCCGCTCGCGCCGCCTTCGCCACGAAGAACCTCTTCGTCACGAGATACGACCCCGACGAGCGCTACGCCGCGGGCGACTTCGTCAACCAGCACCCCGGCGGCGCCGGCATCCCCGCGTTCATCGCGGGCGACGAGCCGCTCGTGGGCGAGGACGTCGTGCTCTGGCACACCTTCGGCCTGACGCACTTCCCGCGCAACGAGGACTGGCCGGTCATGCCGATGGACTACGCCAAGTTCACGCTGAAGCCGTACAACTTCTTCGAGCGGAACCCCGTACTGAACGTCCCCGCGCCGGCCATGACGCACTGCGCGCCCGCCGCGCACCCCGCAGCCGAGGACGACGCCCCCGGGCACGGTCCGCACGCCGGTGATGCGCCGGGCCACGGATGCCACTGCTGACGGGATGAGCGAGGTCCTTCACGCGTGGGCGGTCGCCCCCGCCGCGATCGGCGCCTGCTGCGTGGCCGTCGACCGCGCGCGGGTGCGGCCGCCCGAGCTGGCGGCATCCGTCCTCATGCTGCTCGCGATGCTCGACGCCGCCCTCGCCGGATGGGTCCCGCCGGTGTACTGGACCGCGCTGCTGTCGGCGGCGGCCGTGGGCCTGGCCGTCTGGCGGCGCCCCCGCCAGCGCCGCGCCCCGCGGGTGCCCGCGCTGATGACGGTGCACACCACGCTCGGGATGGTGGTGATGGCGGCCCTCCAGGTCGGGATGGGCGGTCACACCGCGGGCGCGGGACACGCGCACGGCGTCGGTCTCATCCCCTTTTTGCTCGTCGTGGCCGCCGGCTACCTCGGCCTCTCGGCGGTGGCGGCCCGGCGGATGCGGACGCGGCTCGATCGCGCGCAGATCGTCGGGATGGCGGCATCCACGGGTCTGATGGCCCTCGCCGTCCTCTAGCCCCTGTCCCTGCCCCGTCAGGGGCGCAGG
This sequence comes from Actinomycetota bacterium, assembly GCA_016870695.1. Taxonomy (GTDB): domain Bacteria; phylum Actinomycetota; class Actinomycetes; order Actinomycetales; family Microbacteriaceae; genus Microbacterium. The sequence goes on from VGAV01000034.1 coordinate 5,446, forward strand.
GCGAGGGCGGCGGCGCCCAGGAGCGGCCCGTCGCCGTCCAGGCCCGACCCCACGATGCGGCAGCGGCGGGCGTAGGCGTGCACCGACGCGGTCTGCGCCGCAGCGCGGACGAGATCGATGTAGTCGTCGGCGACGCGCGCAAAGCCGCCGGCGATGGCGACGGCCTCCAGGTCGCACAGCGTCGTCGCCGCGGCGATCGCCTGCCCGACGGCCGTGGCCGAGCGGCGGACCGCCGCGACCGCGATCTCGTCGCCGGACCGGTACGACGCCGCCAGGTCCAGACCCGTCTCCCCCGCCCAGCCGTGCGACCGCGCCCAGGCCACGGTCCCCGGTCCGGCCGCGACGGCCTCGAGAGTGGATGACACGACGTCCCCGTCCTCGACGGTCCGGACGAACGTCTGCCCGAGGTGCCCGGCGTTCCCGCTCGCCCCGCTCGCGGGGCGGCCGTCCAGGACGAGGCCCCCGCCCACTCCCGTCGACACCACGATCGCCATCGCATCGCGGCACCCGACGAGCGCGCCGCGCCAGTGCTCGGCGAGCGCGATGCAGGTGCCGTCGAGCGCGAGATGGAGCGGGCCGTCGACGAGACAGCGCAGCACCTCGTCCAGGACGAGTCCCGCCGCGCTCGGCAGGTTCAGGGGCGACACGGCCCGTGCCGGTCGGTCGATGGGACCGGCGCTGCCCACCCCGATCGCCCCGACCCGCAGGTGCGGGACCGCGGCGAGCGCGGCGGTCGCGGCCTCCCGAATGTTCCGGGCGATCTCCTCACGGGAGACGTCCCGGCCGGTCGGCCGGCGGGTGACGCTCTCGCGCACCACGTCGCCCGCGGCCGTGACGACGGCGGCATCCACTTTCGTCCCGCCGATGTCGACGGCCAGGACGGGGGCGGGCACACGGTCGTCGCTCATCGAGCCTCCTCGGTCGGCGGTCCATCCTAGGGGCCTGAACGGCGACCGTGCGGCGGCTGGGGGGACCTCGACTCACGGCCTTCTCGTCACGTCAGCAGGTTACGATCGGGTCACGGCGGCCACGACGCGCCTCCGGCACATCCACGAGCAGAGGGATGCCATGGACGAGACGGTCATGCCCGAGGCGGTCGCCCGCCTGCGCCGCTCCGATGCCGGCGGGCCGGAGTCGGAGCTCACGAGCGAGTCCTTCGCCCGGCTGACCGGCGAGATCGTTGCATCCATCTCCCGCGTCATCGACGGTAAGCCCGACGCCGTGCGCGCGGCGCTGACCGCGCTGCTGGCCGAGGGGCACCTGCTGATCGAGGACGTCCCCGGCGTCGGCAAGACGATGCTCGCGCGGGCGCTCGCCGCGACCGTCGACGCCGACGTGCGCCGCATCCAGTTCACGCCCGACCTGCTGCCCGGCGACATCACCGGCGTCTCGGTGTTCAACCCGGTCGACCGGCAGTTCCAGTTCACGCCGGGCGCCGTGTTCGCCCACATCGTCATCGCGGACGAGATCAACCGCTCGTCGCCGAAGACCCAGTCCTCGCTGCTGGAGGCGATGGAGGAGCGGCAGGTCACCGTCGACGGCCGCACCCACGTGCTCCCCTCGCCGTTCCTCGTCGTCGCGACGCAGAACCCCTTCGAGATGGAGGGCACGTACGCGCTGCCGGAGGCGCAGCGCGACCGCTTCCTCATGCGCATCTCGATGGGCTACCCCGACGCGGGCGCCGAGGCCGAGATGCTGCGCCAGCGCGACACCCGCAACCCGCTCGACACCCTGCGACCGGTCGTCTCGGCGCGGCAGATCACCGCCATGATCGCGTGGGCGCGGAACGTGCATCTGGCCCCCGCCCTCGGCGAATACGCCGTCGCGCTCGCGCAGGCCACGCGCAGCCACCCCGACATCCGCCTCGGCGCGAGCCCCCGCGCGACGCTGCAGCTCGTGCGCGCCGCGAAGGTGCGCGCGGCCCTGGACGGCCGCGGGTACGTCATCCCCGACGACCTCTCCGCGCTGCTGGCCCCCGTCTTCGGTCACCGCCTCATCGCCAACCGCTCCGCCGCGGGCGGGCGCGCGACGGCCGTCGTCGTCGCCGATGCGCTCGAGCGGATCGCGGCCGGCGTGCGCGTCCCGCTCGCCGCGCACGCGTGAGCGGGCCGTGAGACGTCTCTGGCCGCTCACCCTGCGCGGCACGGGTGCGCTCGTGCTCGCCATGACGGCCTACATCGTCGCGCAGCGCGCGGGCATCCCCGAGCTGCTGTACTTCGCGGTGCTGCTGGCCGTGCTGCTGCTGGCCGCAGCCGCAGCCCTGCTGCTCGTGCGCCGCACCGACGACGTGTCGCGCACCCTGCGGCCCGAGACCGCCGAGGTCGACCGGCTCGTCGCGGTGGAGCTGCGGGTCGGGCTGCGCACCGCACTGCCGACCGCCCCCGGGCGCTGGACCGACACCCTCCCGGCGGGACTGCGCGGCCACGCCGAGGGCGGCTTCCCTGCCACCGGCTCGGGCCTGCGTTCCGGGTCCGGTCCGATCACGCTGCGGTACGAGGCCGTGGGCGCCCGTCGCGGCGTGCACGCGCTCGGACCCCTGCAGGTCGCCACCACCGACCCGTTCGGACTGGTCCGGCGCCGTTTCGGGCTCGGCGGAACGACCGCCGTGACGGTCGCTCCGCGCATCGTCGACCTCGCTCCCCTGCCGCCCGCGTCGGGGGAGGCGGGCGGCACACGGCAGACCGCCGCCCTGCAGCTCGGCCAGGGCGCGGACAACCTCGTCGCCCGCCCGTACGCCCCCGGCGACTCGATGCGGCGCATCCACTGGCGGGCCACCGCGCACCGCGACATGCTCATGGTCCGGCAGGAGGAGCAGGAGTCCAGCCCCGCCGCGACGGTGATCCTCGACCGCGACGTCCGGCGCTGGTCGCCCGACGCCACCGCACCCGGCGCCGACGAGGCGTTCGAGACGGCCGTCTCGGCGTGCGTCTCGGCCGTCGCGCGCCTCGTGCACGAGGGCTACACCGTGGACGTCGTCGACAGCGACGGCACGCTCCTCGCGGACCCCGTCGAGGGCGGGGAGGAAGGCGAGGCGCGTGCGCTGGCCGCGGCATTCGCGACCGTCGTCGCGCGGGACGACGGCCTCGGCCACCGCCTCGTGCCCGCCGCGGCGTCGGCTCTGCTCGGACCGGTCGTCGTCGTCACCGGGGCGCTGCAGCAGGATGACCTGGTCGCCCTCGGCGGCGTCGCGCACCACTCGGCGCTGCCCGTGCTGCTGAGCGTCGGCGGCTCCGTCGACGTCGGGGGTCTGCGCCGCGCCGGGTGGCACGCCGCGACGCTCTCGCCGGCGGGCGACGTCGCGGCGGCGTGGGACGCCGCCCTGGACCGGGGGCTCGCGCATGTCCGCGGCTGACCCGTCGACGTTCCGCTCCCCGCGCCGCCGCCGCGACGCGCTGCTGCTGTCGCTCGGCGTCCTCGCCGCGATCGTCGCCGCGCTGCTGCCGGTGTTCTCGGTCATCGAGCCCGGCGCGTGGACGGCCGGCGCCCTCGGCGTGACCGTCGCCGTCCTCGGCACGGGCCTGGTGGCGCGCCTGTTCTCCCTCCCCGCCCTCGTGGTGAGCGTGCTCGAGGCGGGCGTCTGGATCCTTCTGCTGACGGCGATGTTCGGGCGGGGCAGCACGCTCCTCGGCATCATCCCCACCCCCGCCACCTTCGGCCTCGTCCCCGACCTCGTCGCCGCTGCGGCGGAGGAGGTGCGGGTGGGCGTGGCCCCCGTCGACGCGGCGAACGGTCTCTCCTTCGTCCTCGTCGCCGCCGTCGGCGCTCTGGCGATCGTGCTCGATCACGTCGTCCTCACGGCGCGGATGCCGCTGCTGGCGGGCGTGGGTCTCGTCGCCGTCTCGCTGATCCCGACGATCGCCGTCCCCGCCGAGGTGGACGTGCCGGGCTTCGTCCTCCTGGCCGCGGCGATCCTCTTCCTGCTGCGGGTCGAGACCCGCTCGCGGACGGGGGCAGCGTCGGGGGACGGCGCGCGCACGACAGCCCGGCCGCGCTTCGCCGGAGCCTCCGCGACGGCGGTCGGGATCGCCGCGGTCGCGGTCGTCGTCGCGATTGTCGCGACCCCGCTGCTTCCCCAGCCGGGTCTGCGCTTCGCCTCCGGCGGAAGCGGCGGCTTCGGCTCGACCATCAACCCCAACCTCGAGCTCGGCAACGACCTGCGCCAGCCGCGGCCCGTCGACGTGCTCGACGTCCGCACGACCGCTCCGCGCGCGCCCTACCTGCGGGCGGTGACCCTCTCGCAGTTCGACGGCTCGGTCTGGGAGCCCGACACGGGCGACACGGTGCAGGTGCCTGCGGACGGTCCCGTCTTCGATCCGGTGACGGTGGATGCCGACATCCCCGTCGTCGACTGGACCACCGACGTCGTCGTGGACGAGCTCGACAGCCCGTGGCTGCCCATCCCGTACCCGGCGCTGCAGGTGTCCGGGCTGCAGGGCGACTGGCTGGGACTTCCCCAGAACGCCACGGTCGTGACGCGCTCGGGGTCCACCCGCGACCAGGAGTACAAGATCTCCACGCGGGTGCCGCGTCCCACCCTCGAGCAGATCCGGGCGCGGCCGGTCGGCGGCGACGGCCTTCCCGACTCCGTCCGCTCGCTTCCGGACGACGTCCCGGCCGTCATCGCGGAGACGGCGCGCGCCGTGACCGCCGAGGCCCAATCCCCTTACGACGCGCTCGTCGACCTGCAGGCGTGGTTCCGCGGCACCGATTTCCGCTACTCCCTCGACGCGCCCGTCGAGGACGGCTTCGACGGGGCCGGCCTGGACGCGGTCGCACAGTTCCTGGAACGCCGCGAGGGGTACTGCGTCCACTTCGCCTCGGCGTTCGCCGTCATGGCGCGGACGCTCGACATGCCCGCGCGCATCGTCGTCGGCTACCTCCCCGGCACCCCCACGAGCGGTGCCCAGCAGGGGCAGACGACCTACACCGTCAGCTCGTCGCAGCTGCACGCGTGGCCGGAGGTGTTCTTCGAGGGCATCGGGTGGGTGCAGTTCGAACCTACCAACAGCCTCGGCGTCCCCACGTACTTCGCGCCGGGCACGACCGACGCCGAGGGCGGCGCCGTCACCACCCCGGACCAGCCGGATGCCTCTGCGCCCCAGCCCGCGCCGACGACGGCGCCCCAGCTGTCCGACGAGGACGCGGCGCCGACGGGCGGAACCGGGGCGGCCTCGGCCGCGGAGACCGACGCGACATGGGCCGCCTGGGTTGCGGGCTCCGTCGTCCTGCTGCTCCTGCTCGCCGCTCCGGCTGTGACGCGGATGCTGCGCCGCCGCCGTCGGCGGGCCCGTGTGTTGTCCGGCGATGCCCTCGCCGCCTGGACGGCGATCCAGGAGAGAGCGATCGACCTCGGCATCCCCGCCCCCGCCGCGGAGTCGCCGCGCCGGTACGCGGCGCGTCTGCGAGAACGGCACGGCGCCGACGCCGGCGCGCTGGACCTCCTCGTCGACGCGGTCGAACGGGCGAGCTATGCCGGCGAGGCCGTCGACGCCGACGCGGGTCCGCGCCTCGGCGCTGCGGTCGACGCCGTGGACCGGTCCCTCACCACGGCGGTGTCGCCGGTGCGCCGGCTCGTCGCGGCCGCGCTCCCCCGCTCGCTCGTCGTGCGGCCGGGCAGCGCCTACGCCGAGTCGCGGGAGCTCGTCTCGCACTGACGCCCGCCGCGACGGCATCCCCGTCCCCTCTCGTCGGGGAGACGGGCGCCGAAAGGGGGACGTACCGGGAACGACGGAGCCCCGCCGAACTCTCGTTCGGCGGGGCTCCGGTGGCGGAAGTGACAGGATTTGAACCTGCGAGGCGAGTTACCCCGCCTACATGGATTCCAGCCATGCTCCTTAGGCCGCTCGGACACACTTCCAACAGACGATCTTACACGGCGCTCGGCCTCGCCCGAACGCGCGCTCTCGCGTCGACGCAGGGAGGGGATGCCGCGAAGGGAGGACCCTCACCGCAGAGGGACTCCTCCGCTGCCCGCATCTCCTCCCTCCGCCGACCGCGCCTCCAGCTGGGCGACGAACTCCTCGGCCGCGGCGAGTTTGCGGCGGAGGTCGTCGCGCCGCAGCACGGCCTCCGCGCGGATGTCGTGCAGCCGGGCACCGAGTGCCGCGTCGGAGGGAGCGGCATCCAGTCCGTCGACCACCGCCAGCAGCTCGCCCATCTGCTCGAGGGAGTAGCCGAGCGGCTTCATGCGGCGGATGAGCAGCAGGCGGGACTCGTCGTCCGCGGTGTACAGCCGGAACCCGCCCTCGCTGCGCGCCGACGGCCGCAGCAGGCCGATCTCGTCGTAGTGCCGGAGCGTCCGGATGGACAGTCCGGTGCGTTCCGCGAGCTCTCCGATCTGCATCGGCCGCGCGTCCGTCATGGCATCCCCGATCCCGCAACCCTCTCGTTACGGTAGAGTCTCTTCCGGTCGCGTTCGCGACCCCCACGATTCTCTCCCCACCGCCGCGCCCGCCTGCGCGCGCCCGCCCCGCCGGAGTCCTCATGACCACCGCCCTCGCGCGCCCGGAACCGACCGTCCTCCAGGCGCTGCGCAGCCCGCGCCTCCTCACCCGCGAAGCCCTCGCCGGCCTCGTCGTCGCCATCGCCCTCATCCCCGAGGCCATCGCGTTCTCGATCATCGCCGGAGTCGATCCCCGCCTCGGCCTGTTCTCGTCCTTCGTGATGGCCGTGGCGATCGCCTTCCTCGGCGGGCGCCCCGCCATGATCTCCGCGGCGACGGGCGCGATCGCGCTCGTCATCGCCCCCGTCGCCCGTGAGCACGGGGTGGACTACCTCCTCGCGACCGTGATCCTCGGCGGCATCCTGCAGGTCGTCCTGGGTCTGCTCGGGGTCGCCCGGCTCATGCGCTTCATCCCCCGCAGCGTGATGATCGGCTTCGTCAACGCGCTCGCGATCCTCATCTTCATCGCGCAGGTGCCGCAGCTGATCGGCGTGCCGTGGGCGGTCTACCCGCTGGTGGCCGCGGGCCTGGCCAT
>VGAV01000035.1 GCA_016870695.1 Actinomycetota bacterium
CCGGCGGACGGCAGCGCCACCCTCGCCGACCTTGCGTACCGAACGGGGCTGGACTCAGACGTCCTACGTCGCCGGGTCGACGAGTTGACCGCAGCAGGCCTCGTTGAGCGCACTGGCGGCGGATGGCGACGCCTCTCCCCCACTGTCCGAGACTTCGTCGCGCGCGGACGCGGTGTGGATGGCTACCTCGACCAACGCCGCGCCCGATACGACGAAGAACGGCTCGTGTGGGCGTGGTGGCTTGCTGAGGTCACATGGATGGAGCGACGAGCGAAACACCGGCGAGGGAGGAAGTCCTACTGGAACGAATCCGACCGACCTGACTACGCCGCGTACCCACGAGGGCCCACCAAACGGCGAGACCACAAGAAGGCGCGCGAGCTCGTCCGTGCCGGTTACCTCGAGCAGGGGCTCGCTCTTGCCGCTTGACGCCACGGACGCCAACGGATGTGGTCGTTGCGGACGGTTTGGTTTGCTGCCGAGGTCCTCGTCGGCGCGGAGTTGTCGTGGCTGTTAGGTCGACTGCTGGCCTACGTCCGCAAACGTCTCGCCAGCGGACCGTCGAACATGCTGGGCACGGCGACGCGCTGAGGTGCGCAGTTACGCGGTCGAGCCGCCGAGGAGGCTGCGCAGTGCAGGGCCGGCTTTGTGCCGCCGCCGTCACTCCCCGGCGGGCAGGTAGTTGTCGAGCGCGACGATGACCAGGAATGTGCGCGACGGCGCTGCGAATTCCTCAACCAACCCGTCGAGTACCTGGAGGCCTCCGGCGCTCATCCGAATTGTGCGGCGCTCGGTTTCCTCGTCGCGGGAAATCCTCTGCCGGGTCGGCTTTACAAACAGCGACACCCGAGCCGGCTCATCGTGACGGCCGAGCTTGTTGTCGATCATCTCTTGCAGCCGCGGGTACGCCACCTCGACGGCCGTCATCACGGTCAGCACGAAGCTCATCTTCGTCTGCGCGTGGTGGGCGTTGAGGCGGTCGTTCAGCGACTTCGGCAGCTCGAGGGCAAGACCCTTCACAGACTCCCCCGCTGCGCTGTTCGAAGCCGGTGACGGCTTCGCCGGCGCTTTACGAGGCTCCACCGATGTGGCGCGCCGACGAGGCTCCGGCTTCGGCGCCGGCGTTGTAGCCACGTCGTCGCTAGCGAGCGGCTCCGCCGTATCGGCGGGCGCCTCGGCGGGCTGCACCTGCTCATCAGCGGGTGCGGGACGATCCGCCTCGATGTTCACGGCAGGTGGTTCTGCCAGGTCATGGACCGGCACGAGGTGGGCCTGTGCTGTCACATCTTGCGCACGCTTCGCGGAGTTCTTCAGCCGCGCCGTGAGATCCATCTTCGGCATCAGTTGGCCTTCGCTTCCTCGTACCACTGAGCCGTGAGCTCGAGCGCGACCGCCGTGTAGTCGAAGATGGCGTTCTGGTTTGCACGGGTGTCCGTGTACTGGGTGACGACCTTGCCCTCCATCGGCATGTCCTCCACCGTCGACGACAAGCGGATGTGGTGGTTGAACCGCGGGACACCGACACGGTCGGCGACGAACTCCCCCTCGTCGATGGCCTGCTTCCACCCGTCGAGACGCTTCTGCCCACGGCGGGTATCGACCTTATTCAGCAGGAGCTTGTACGGCACTCCCCTCGGGATGACGAACTCGTTCAACGTCCGGGTGATTGCCGGGAAGTCCAGCGTTGACGTCGTGATCGGCAGGATGGCGAAGTCCGCCAGGTCAAGCACCGCGCCCAGGACGTCCTCGTCTCGAAGCGATCCGGGGGTATCGACGATGATCGCGTCGTACTCGTTCAAGCTCTTCAGCTGTCGCAGAGCCTCCGGGTCCGTGGACGGCGAGGTGTCGAACGGGAGCTCATTCTCTACGTCCTCCGCCGTCTCCGCCCAGAACATGGTCGAGCCCTGCGGGTCGACGTCCATGACGAGGATCTTGCTGTGCTTCGCCATAGCCGCGGCGAGATTCATCGACACCGACGTCTTGCCGATGCCGCCTTTCTGACCGCACACTGCGATGACTTTCACCGAACCACTCCCCTGATGTTGAGTAACTGTTACGACGCTGTTGCCTAACAAAGCACTTCGGGTGGCTGAACTTTTAGCGGTCTGTCATGGCTGTGTCAGCTAACCCCAAGGTGAACGTAGCTGTTCATGCGGGGTGAACCGTTTATGACACGCCGTTACAGCGTTGTTCGCCGGATGCAACTGACTAGCTCATCCATCACAACGTGAACTCACGGGCTACCTGACTGTAAGCCAAGGCATACTGCATGGCTACAGCACTGATAGGGGTATGTCAGGTCGATAAAGCTAGACAGTGGAATATACCCGACGTTTTGGCAAGGCGACTGTCGCGCGACTCAAACAAAGCTGTCTTGTCACGTGTGCGTTGCGGCACAGGCGTATGAGCGTATGCGTGGCGTAAGTGTAACTTAAAGCCAACGCACCTGTGGGAGGAATGTTACGCAACAGTCGCGCAACATTAATACACCATTGTGGACGCGTAGCCGCGCCGGTGGTGGAGTGACGGTGAGCAAGCTATCAGCGCGGGGAAGCTCTAAGGCGGCGCTAGCGACATCGCTGGCGGAACCGGGGGTGAGGGTAGGCCCGGGTGAATAGGGCCTCAGATCGGCTCCGGCCGTTTCGCATCCTCGCCGATCATGAATCGGTAGAACAACTTCGCCGCGTACATCCACCTCATGCCGAGAGCACTTTCTGTCGGCCCCGGCTAAGCCGGAGGGCCAACCGACGCGCGGCCGACGCAGACGCTGCCGACGCGGCCGCGCGCCGTGCGCTGGACCGCCTGCCCGAGGGCGGCGAGCCGATCAAGGTCGGGCACCATTCCGAAGGCCGCCACCGTAGCGCGATCGCCAAGGCGGATGTCGCGATGGGTCGCAGCGTCGAGGCCGACCGCGAGGCCACCCGCGCCTGCGCCCGCGCCGACGTCGCCGCCAAGACCACCGACACTCGCTACGCGCCGGGGATGGTTGCCCGCCGCATCGAGCGGATCGCCACCGACATTCGCGGGTACACCCGCAAGATTGAGGGCAGCTCACAACTTCGGAGGCGGGTACATCGAGACGACCGCCCCCGCGACGGGCGCCTAGCTGGACCGGCTGACGACCCAGCGTGCGCAGCTCGAGGACGAACACACCTACTGGACCGCCGTCCGCGATGCCCAGGCCGCGGCCGGACAGGTCACGATCCACAGCCGCGAGACGATCGCCAAGGGCGACCTGATCAAGCACCGTTTCGGCTGGCACGTTGTCACCCGCGTGAACCCCAAGAGCGTGACCGTCGCGCTCGACTGGAACGACACCACCCGGCCCTACAAGGTCGATTACACCGACGTGCAGGGGCACCACACCGCCGCCGAGGTCGAGGCCGCACGAGCCGCCGCAGGCGAGAAGGCCACCACCACGGAGGCCGCCGCGGCAAGCTGAGCGGGGCGGGCCCCTCACACTCCCTGGTGTCCCGTTCCGGGGGGCGCGAGCTGCGCTCCCGCAGCGTCGACGGAGCGACGCCCGAAGGTCGACCGGCTCCGCCGGCCGCAGAGGATCGCCCTACGGGCTCACGCTTTCTGCCGTGAAGCCTGCGGCAGCTCGTCCGCTTCGCTCCCTCGTAGCTACCTGCGGGCTCCGTTCAAGTGGCTGCGCCACCGACTCCTCCAAGACTTTCGGCACGCGGTCGCTGCGCTTCCTTATTTCGCGACGAAACTGTCTCTCCCCCCTCGCCCTGCGGGTTGCACTGCACCCTCCGGTTGCTCAGGCGGAAAACCGCCTTCACGGCAAGAAAACGATGAAAAGGAGAGAGAGAAATGCACCAAAGATCACGACCGTCAGCACCTTCGTTCCGGCCACCACGGCTGAGGACCGGCAGTACCAGGGCCGCAAGATCGCCGAGCGCACCGAGGACCTGCAAGCCCACGCCCGCACCGGTTGGGCACTCGCACACACCGCCACGATCCCCGGCCCCGAGGGAGTCATGTTCGTGGACACCCTCACCCGCACCACCGAGCAGTAACCCGCACCACCCATCGAGGAGGAGACACCATGCCCGACACCGCCAACACCAACCGGACGCCGGATCGGCCGACCTTTTCGATGCGGTGGCCGAGTTCGCCCTCGTGTTCTCCCGTCCCGACACCGCTGCCGATCTGGCAACGCGCCTCAGCTGCCGAGACGTCGACGCGCTGGCCGAGATACTGCGCGCCCGCGGGCAGGTCGAGGCGGCCGCGATGTGGATCGAAGAACACGCCACCGGCGACGACGAGGGCGACGCGCACCACACTGAGAGAGGATCGGAGCAATGAGCCTCATCGTCTACTCGAAGCCGTCGTGCGTGCAGTGCACGGCCACCTACCGCCCGCTCGACGCGAAAGGCATCGAGTACACCGTCGTGGACCTCACCACCAACCCCGCAGCAGCGCTCGAATACGTCATGGACGAGCTAGGCTACTCCGCCGCCCCCGTCGTCGTGGCAAGCGATCAAGACCACTGGTCAGGGTTTCGCCCCGACCTCATCGACAAGCACGCCGCATGAACGAGCACGACACCACCAGCGACGACTACCGAGCCGGATACTTCGCCGGATACACCGACCGACAGGGGGAAGTGGACCGGCTAGAAAACGACGCCGACCGGTTCTACCGCGCCGCCTACGGCGAGGAACGCCGCATCCCCGGCAACTACGTCACACGCGCCGAGCTCGAGCAGCGGCGATCGCTCTCAGAGACGCCCGCGGAAATCACCCGCCGCGACGCGCTCGCATCATGGGGCCTAGACGTTCCTGAGGATGACGCTGCACCAACCCCCGAGGCCAATCCGAGGACCGGCATCCCGTCGACGTCGACGGGGAGAACGAACCGCACGAGCAGGAGACGACAGATGAGCACCAGGACCATCACCGGCAACCTCGCCGCCGACCCCGAGGCCGTGCAGGCGGGCCGCGTGCAGATCGTCAAGCTGCTGCGCGTGATCGAGAACACCGGCGAATACCGCGCGGGGGAGTGGACCCCGCACGAGGCCCCCACGACCCACTTCGTGGAAGCAAAGTTCGAACTCGGCGAGCACGTGCTCGCTTCCCTACACAAGGGTGACGCGGTGATCGTCGTGGGATACGAGCGCACCGTGGCATGGGGCGAGGGGGAAGACCGCCGCACCGGCCGCGTTCTCGAAGCCGACGCAATCGGCCCGAACCTCACGCGTGCGACCGCTGTCGTCACCGCTTACCGACGCGGCACGACAGCCGTAGGCGAGTAGAGCGCCTTCCTCGCTGATGTTGCAGGTCGCTCCTAGGCTTTACGTGTGGAGCATCTTAAGAAGGACCTCGGACAGTTGAAGAAGGGCGCGACGGTGGTCGTCACCCTGCGCCAGCAGGCCAATGTCCTTCTGATGGATTCGTCGAATTACCGCACCTATGCGTCAAGTCGGGGTGGGCGGTACCGCTACACCGGCGGGCTCATTAAGCGAAGCCCTTCGAGACTGATCGTTCCCTTTAACGGGCACTGGTACCTCGCAATTGACCTTGGAGGCGCCAAAGCTCGCATCAGCGCGACGGTGGCGGTGGAGCCGCCGCCTCGCGGGAACCTCCCCGAGTACCGGTCTGCCCCGGAACGGAGCGTCTCGGGACAGGTGTCTGTTCGGCGCCCGCTCCCGCCTGAATCGGACGCGGAATTTGATGGGCGAACATGGGATGTTTTCCTGTCACACGCTAGTGAAGACAAGGCTGCTGTCGCACTCCCTCTTGCGCAAGCTTTGCAGGACCGAGGAGTGTCCGTGTGGCTGGACGCTGCTGAACTTCGAATCGGTGACAGCCTCCGTCGCCGCATTGACCGGGGGCTCCGCAGTAGCCGCTTCGCCGCCGTCGTTTTTAGCGACTCATATTTTTCCAAAGGGTGGCCGCAGTATGAACTGGACGGCATCGTCACCCTTTCCGTCGGCGGACAGCAGAACCTGCTACCGGTCTGGCACAACGTCGACCATGCCGCCGTCGCAGCGCACAGCCCCTCCCTCGCCGACAAGTTCGCTCGATCCACGACAGACACCTCCATTGAGGAGATTGCGACAGAGATCGCCGAACTGGTCATCGAGGCTCGAGAACGTCAGCGAGCCTCGCAGTAAGCCGGCGCGCAGGAAGCGCCGCAGTTACATAGGGATGCGGCCAGAAATGACAGCGCCCGCGACGTCGACCACTACGTCCCGACCGGCGGACAGGAGCGCGTCGCGAATCGCAATCAACCGATTTCTCTTCGGTGAGTCCACTGGCGCGCTATCTGCGAGGGCATCAAGGGCTTCAAGGAGTCTGTCAGCTGCAACGTCCGAGCTCGGCCATTGACCGACAGCCTCCAGTCCGTCAGGGAGGATGCCCGTGACGTAGTTGTCGCGACCGTCGTACGTGCTCGCGTCTCTCACCACGAGATGCCGGTGACTGAGGTTCGTGAGCGCTAAGACAACCTCACGTTGGTCTCGGCCGCAATAGGCGGCAATCTCCCCGGACTGGAGCAGATCGTGTTCCTCGAGTAACTGGGCGACCGCGACCAGTACTGGATAGTCCCGTGATGTCCAGACGTCATTCAAGCGCGGAGGTTGATTCATAACGGGACCCTAGCGGGGCCGGCCAGGGCCAGGCACGAGGGGCGACCCCCTCGCGCTCCCCGGTGTTCCGCCTGCGGCGGGGCGCGCGCTCCGCCCGCCCAGCGGTGACGGAGCACCGCTGGCAGGAGCCGCTACGCGGCCCGGTTTCCCGTTTTCCTTACCTTGTTGCTCGGGCGGTTTCGGCGCAGTCGTAGTGTGTCGATCGTCCGAGGACGGTGGGTATGGCTCCTGCGTTTTCGCCGCGGTGACGGCTCGTGAAGAATGGCCGCCCGCCGTCCACCCGATGGTTCGACCGCTGATTGAGAGAAGCGAACAAATCGCTGCGTAAGGAAATGACGGCGTGACCATCAACACCACCCGAAGGAAGCGAAGGGAGCGGCCATGCCGCAGATCTGGGCCGGCATCGACGCAGGGAAGGGACACCACCACTGCGTCGTCATCGACGCCGACGGCGTCAAGCTCCACTCCGCCCGCGTCGCCAACGATGAGGCGGCGCTGCTCGAGCTGATCGCCACTGTGACGGATCTCGCCGGTGGCGACGAGTGCCTGTGGGCGATCGATCTCAGCAGCGGGGGAGCGGCGCTGATACTCGGGCTCCTCGCCGCGCATGCGCTCCCGGTCGTTTATATCCCTGGCCACGCCGTGCACCACGCCGCGAAGGCGTATCGGGGTGATGGCAAGACCGATGCGAAAGACGCGGCGATCATCGCCGATCAGGCGCGGATGCGCCGCGACCTCCAGGTCTTGACCGTCGAAGACGAGACGCGCATCGAACTGCGCGCTCTCACTGGGCACCGAAAAGACCTCGTCTGCGACCGGACACGAGCCATCAACCGGCTTCGCGGGTACCTGCTCGAGTATTTCCCCGCGCTTGAGCGAGCCTTCAACTACTCCGCCAGCCGCGCCTCGCTCCTTCTGCTCACTGGATATGCCACGCCGGATGCGATCCGGAGGATGGGGGAGTCGCGCCTGGCCCGGTGGCTTCGCGCGCAAGGCTGCCGGACCGCGGTCGCGACCGCCGCCACCGCGGTCGCCGCCGCGAAAAGCCAGCAGAGCGTGCTCCCTGGCCAGGCGATCGCGGCGGAACTAGCCCGCCGACTCGCACACAATCTCATCGCCCTCGAAGGCCGCATCGCAGAAATCGACCAGCTCATCGCCACACGGGTCGAGACCAGCCGCGCCGCCGAGCTTCTTCGCTCGATGCCGGGCTTCGGGCCGCTGCTCGCGGCTGAGTTTCTCGCATCGACCGGCGCTGACCTCAGCGTCTACGTCAGCGCCGACCGGCTCGCCGGCGTGGCCGGCCTCGCCCCGGCGCCGCGTGACTCGGGCAAGATCAGCAGCAATCACCACCGGCCACGCCGGTACGACAGACGTCTGCTGCGCGCTTGCTACCTCGCAGCGATGGTTAGTGTGCAACAAAAAACCGACTCGCGCGCGTTCTACGACCGCAAACGCGGCGAGGGAAAGTCGCACAAGCAAGCCGTCCTCGCTCTCGCACGGCGTCGCCTGGACGTCATCTGGGCCATGTTTCGTGACGATCATCCCTACACACCCCCAACGCCCGCGGGGCCCGCTTCGAGACAGCTCGAATACGACAGATCGCCTCGGAAAGCACTCGAACAGACGAACACAGGCGCGCCATCCATCTGTGCGGATGCACGACGAGATGAACGGTTGAGGGTGGGGATTTGACGAACGGCGCCTTGGGCCTACGGGCCTGCCCATTGGGTGAGTACCAGAGACAATACGTCTCGTGGTCTGTACCGTGCTAGTCATGTGGATCAACAGGGAAACGACACCGGAAGAGCTTGCTGAGCTTCGCGAGTCTTTGAAGATGCAGATGCGAAGTGCCGACGCGGTCGTCTATGACCTCCAGCAGCCTGCCTGGCACGGCGCGTTCGTGGACTTCCCACTTTCCAGCGGAGCTACCAGCTACACCGAGACTGCGTACTGGCGGCACACGACGCTCGCCCAAGGTGAACATCTAGCTGCGGAAAGCGCCAACATCATTATCGGGACAAGCTCTGAAGGAGGACTCGACAACCTCCGGCGCCGGTACTGGCTCCCAAGCCAAACCGCCCCCACGACCAACACTGGCAAGACCGTGACTGTTGCGCGAGACGGCATCAAGGTGGTCACCGCGCCGTTCGTCGTGACACCTTCCGGTCGCACTTTCGCCGAGGCGCGAGACGGCGACACATTCCTCGTAATAACGCTCCGCGGTCTCGACCAAATACCCGATCGAATCACCGTTTCGCGCTCGTTCGACTACGACCATTTAGTCGCGCACTGGGACTCTTTGTAACTATCTCCTGCACGCGTGCCGCTCCGTCCCCCATATGGCCTACAGACGGAGACCATGCCGTTTGCGACGCTGGAAGCTCAGAACACACGCCCGCCCTTGGGGGGCAGATCGGACACGTGATTATGAATTCCAAAATGCGCAAGATCGTAGCTGGCGTCGCGGGGGCGACTGCCGCCCTCGTTCTCGCAGCGGCCCCGCTGACGGCCAACGCCGCTGAATGGCCGGAGCCCGTCACTGCCGCGGCGAGCACAGCCATCACTCAATCCAAGATGGAGATCGACTGCAGCACCTTCAGCGCAGCCGACCGCCAGAAGGCAATCGCCGAGAACCTCAACATCTGCGGTTCGCTTGGAGCAACCGCCCGCGGCGTCGTGAACGCTGACTGCGGTACCTCAACGTTTTACGTTGACCGTTCCTCGACGGGCAAGCTCCGTATCTCCTACGGGCTGTTCTCGAGCAAGGGAACGATCGTCACTCGCAGCCTCACGTCCACGTGGGGGCCAGCGCTGGTCGGAGACAACTACGACTTCGGCGCAGTTGGCCGGGACACCTACAGCAACACCTTCGAAAAGGGAAACCTGCCCCGCCCCTCCCAGATTGGGGGGACCTTGCGTGGGACCGTCACCATCGCAGGGTGGACCTTCTCCTGCAACATCGTGAACGATGTTGCGGTTCGACGCATCTGACGACCTAACCCAAGAAGGCCCAGGACGTCGCCCAAGCGGCGTCCTGGGCCTTTCTGTGTCCCATGCTCATTGTCCCCGGTCTGCTCGCCTCAGCCCTGGCTCTGATAGTCATCGCCATTGCTGACGCCAACCGGCCGGTCGACGTTGACTGAAGAGCCGGCGAGTTTGGTGCAGCCGGCTCGTGGGGACATCACCTCACATCCAGAACGCGCACGTGGCGCGTCACAACGCGATGATCAAGACGCGGCACCGCAGTAGACCACCGTCACCGTCGTAGCGGCACACACGTCCGGTCGCAAACTGCCATACGCTCCCGATCCTCGTATCCATCACAGGCGCCGTCGTAACGGGAGCGAGGGCCAGGGTCCGGTACAGCTAGCCCGTGAGGAGCTTCTTCCCCTATGCCCTTGAACCGTCCCCGTAGGAATTGTTTGCGAAGGGCCCGGCACTCACTCGTGGACAGACAGAGTGATGGTGGAGGTCACACCTCTTGGTGTGAAATCGCCAGTCAGACGAACGGGTCTGCGGTCGTCGGTCCGGCCGTGCATACGCGTCTCGGCGCGCTCCGTGGTCTCCACGAAAAGCTCGAACCGGCGTTCCTCCCTCACCTCCTGCACCCACGCGAGCACCTCCGCGACTGACTCCGCACCGGTGATCCGTCGTGGATCGTGACTCGCCGGCTGCTCCACGTCGTCTCCGGTCCAGAAACAGACCCAGTAAGTCGATGCGTCTTCCCGCTGCATGCCGAAGTACGACTCATCCCATTCGTCTTCATTCGCTCTCCTTGTCGCAGGGCGGCCGGACGGAGCCGGCCGGAGGAGCCTTCGGCGCTGTTGACAACCTGATTGAGATTCTTCACCTCTCCGCGGTTTCAACCTACTTCGCTGCATCGGCTACGTGCCACCGATCCCGGACGCGCCCTACGGGCTTATTTCGCCCGGAATCGGCGTCACTCCGCCGCCTCCACTCAGTTGGTTTTCACTCGCCGGAGAGGCAAAGAAAAACGATCAGGAAGACGACAAAAGCCCCGTAGTTGGCTTAGAACCACGGGACCCGTCGCCTCAATGGTCGCACACCACATGAGGAGAAAGCATCGTGACCATCACCACCGGAACCGGGACCATCGAGCACATCGACCCGACCACCCTCGTTATTGAGGCGAACGTGCGCACCAGCGCTCCCGTGACCAAGGATTTCATCGCGTCGATCCGCGAGAACGGCGTCATCACCCCGATCCTCGCCCGCCGCGACGAGCACGGGAACGTCATCGTCCGCGCCGGTCAGCGTCGCACCCTCGCCGCCCGCGAGGCCGAGGTGCCGACCGTCCCCGTCTACGTCGTGGAGGGCGACGACACCACCGCGGACCGGATCATTCAGCAGATCATCGAGAACGACCAGCGCGCCGACCTCAGCACCGCGGATCGCACCGCCGCCTGGGCGCAGCTGGCGTTCGAGGGCATCAGCGCCGCGCAGATCGCCAAGCGCACCGGCACCAAGACCGACGCGGTGAAAAAGGGCCTCGCCGTCGCCGAGTCCGCCACCGTCACCTCCGCTCTCAACGAGCACCCGCTGACCCTGGACCAGGCGGCGGTGCTGTTGGAGTTCGAGGACGACGCCGAGGCCCGTGCGCACCTGATCGAGGTCGCCACCACCGACCCGACGCAGTTCGAGCACACCGCGCAGAGCCTCCGCGACGACGCCGCGGAAAAAGCCCGCCTCGCCGCCGTCGAGCAGGAGCTGACCGCGAACGGCTTCCAGGTGCTTACCCGCGGCGAGGCGTACGGGGAGGGGAGCCCGTGGGTGATCCTCCGCAAGCTCCACACCGCGGACGGCGCACAGGTCACCGCCGAGCACATCGCCACCGTCCCGGTGCGCGGCGCGCTCATCGACACCAACTGGCGCGGCGACATCGACGTGACCTACTTCGTTCAGAACCCCACCGATGCGGGCTTCACCTACGCCTGGGGCGCACCCGGCACCCCCGCCGAGCCGCTGACCGCGGAGCAGATCGAGGAAGAGCGCGTCGAGAAGTCCGCCGAGCGCAAGGCGCTCATCGCCAACAACAAGGCGTGGACCGCCGCTGAGACGGTGCGCCGCAAATGGATCGCGACGTTCCTGTCTCGCAAGACGCTGCCGAAGGACGCTGACCGGGTGATCGCGCTGGGCCTGACCGCTCACCGGTTCTCGGTGTCGTCCGCGATGTCGGGCGGCAACGACCTCGCGCACACGTTCCTCGCCGTCGAGCGGCCCTCCGGTTACCGCACCGACGCCCTGGCCGCGCTGGTGGAGGCCAACCCCGGCAAGGCCCGCCTGGTGTCCCTGGCGGTCGTCCTCGCCGGTGCCGAGGCAGGCACCAGCAAGGAATCGTGGCGACGCGGCGACGAGCGCGCCGCCGCCCTGTTCCGCCAGCTCGCCGCGTGGGGATACGCCCTCTCCCCGGTCGAGCAGATCGTCACCGGCGACACCACCCCCGCCGAAGCCGCGGGCCTCGCCTGACCAACCGGACGGGGAC
>VGAV01000036.1 GCA_016870695.1 Actinomycetota bacterium
CCCCGTCCGCGAGCTGGGCGATGGCGTATCCCCGCGCCAGCGTCGCGCGCGGGGAGAGCGCGCGCAGCGCCGCGCCGAGCTCGCTGGTCCGGCGTCGCTCGGCCTCCAGCCGGCGGTCGACGATGTCGCGTCCGCGGTTGGAGAGCATCCACAGCTCCTGCGCCCGCGCGGTCAGCATCGTGTGCGGGGTGCGCAACGACGGCCGGGAACGGATCTGCTCGAGCTGGGCGATGTCGTGCAGCACGCGCTGGGTGAGGCGCCCCGTCAGCCGGGCGCGGAGCTGCCCGACGAGGGCCCGCTGCTCGCTGACGTCCGGCACCACCCGCTTGGCCGCGTCGGTCGGTGTCGAGGCGCGCACGTCGGCGACCTCGTCCAGCAGGGGGCGGTCGTTCTCGTGCCCGATGGCGCTGACGACGGGCGTGGATGCCGCGGCGACCGCGCGCACGAGACGTTCGTCGCTGAAGCCGAGCAGGGTCTGCGGATCGCCGCCGCCGCGGGCGATGACGATGACGTCCACATCGGGATCGGCATCCAGGGCCTTGAGGGCCGCGATGGTCTCGGGGACGCACCGGTCGCCCTGGACCGCGGCGTACTTCGTCCGGAAGCGCACGCGGGGCCACCGCAGCTCGGCGTTGCGGTGCACGTCTTTCTCGGCATCCGAGTTCTCGCCCGTGATGAGGCCGATGCAGTGGGGGAGGAACGGCAGCCGCTTCTTGCGAGCGGCGTCGAACAGTCCCTCGCCGCGCAGCTGCACGCGCAGCCGCTCCAGACGCTCCAACTGCTCGCCGAGGCCGACGTGGCGCATCGACGACACCGAGAAGGAGAAGTCGCCCGTGCGCGGGAAGTAGTCGGCCTTGACGCACGCGACGACGTGGTCGCCCACGGCGAAGTCCTTCGGCAGGCGGGCAAGGGTGCTCGACCAGATGCGGAACGCGACCGTCGAATCCGTTCCGAGGTCCTTCATCCGGCCGAAGACGTTCCCCCCTCGGCGGTTGAACGACGTGATCTCGCCCTCGACCCACACCGAGCCCCACCGCTCGATGAACCCGCGGATCGTGTCGTTCAGTCGCGAGACCGAGGTCGGGGCGTCCGTCCGCGAGTCCCGGGGGTGCACGGAGTCGGCGGGCGGGGCCTCGCCGGGGACGGTCTCGGGCTGGAACGAGGTCATGGAGCTTTCGTGATGGGTCGATACGGCCGGCGTCCAGGGGCGCCCCGGTAGAATCGAGGGGTGAGCTCACCTGTCGTGCAACTGCCCGTTCCCCGTATCCCGGGTCGACGCGGGCGGCTCCAGGATATCCCCGTCCAGGGCAAGAAGAAGGTGCTGCTGGCCGCCCCCCGCGGCTACTGCGCGGGCGTGGACCGGGCCGTCATCGCGGTGGAGAAGGCGCTGGAGCGCTACGGCGCCCCGGTGTACGTGCGCAAGCAGATCGTGCACAACATCCACGTCGTGACGGAGCTGGAGAAGAAGGGCGCGATCTTCGTCGAGGAGGTCGACGAGGTCCCCGCCGGCGCGCACGTCGTCTTCAGCGCGCACGGCGTCTCGCCGGCCGTCGTCTCCGCCGCCGCCGACCGGGGCCTGCAGGCCATCGACGCGACGTGCCCGCTGGTGACGAAGGTGCACCGCGAGGCCGTGCGGTTCGCCCGCGACGACTTCGAGATCCTGCTGATCGGTCACGAGGGGCACGAGGAGGTCGAGGGCACCGCGGGTGAGGCGCCCGACCACGTCACGGTCGTCAACTCGCCCGACGACGCCGACACCGTCGAGGTGCGCGACCCGTCGAAGGTCGTGTGGCTGTCGCAGACCACCCTCTCTGTGGACGAGACCATGGAGACCGTGCGCCGCCTGCGCGAGCGCTTCCCCCAGCTGCAGGACCCGCCCTCCGACGACATCTGCTACGCCACGCAGAACCGTCAGGTGGCCATCAAGAAGGTCGCCGTCGGCGCCGATCTCGTCATCGTCGTCGGATCCGCCAACAGCTCCAACAGCGTGCGTCTCGTCGAGGTCGCGCTGGAGTACGGCGCGAAGGCCGCGTACCGCGTGGACTACATCGACGAGGTCAAGCAGGAGTGGCTCGAGGGCGTCGAGACCGTCGGCGTGACCAGCGGTGCCTCCGTCCCCGAGGTGCTCGTGACCGAGGTGCTCGAAGAGCTCGCCGGCGCCGGGTACCGCGACGTCGAGGAGGTCCGCACCGCGGAGGAGGACCTGCTGTTCTCCCTCCCGAAGGAGCTGCGCCAGGACGCGTCGGGCAAGCGCGACCAGCGCGCCCTCGGCGGCCGGGGTCGCGCGTGAGCGACATCGACCCGCGTCCCCGCCCGCAATACGGGGAGTACGCGACCCCCGAGGAGCAGCAAGCCCGCATCCAGCGCCCCGAGGTCACGGAGGCGCTCGAGGCGGGACAGGCCCCGCAGCCCGAGAAGCCCGCGCCCGTCGCGTCGGCGGCAGCGCCGGCCGCCCCGCTCGGCCGGGGCGCGCGCATCGACCGCGGCGTGACGTTCGGTCTGCTGATCTACGGCCTCATCACGGTGATCACCACCATCCCGCAGCTGCTGGACTTCCCGACGACCGCGGAGACGCTCGCTGAGCGCATGGGCGCGACGGACACCTCGTTCACCAATCTCGGCGCCGGCTTCGTCCTCGGCGCCGTGGCCGCGGCGATCTACGGCATCGGCTGGCTGGCGACGGCGGCCCTCACCTGGCGGCGCCTGAAGCGCGGCCGCATCAGCTTCTGGGTCCCGCTCGCCGGGTTCGCGGTCACCACCTTCCTCGCGAGCATCGTCATCATGTTCGCCCTCCTCGGCGACCCGGGGTTCATCGCGTCGCTGTCGGGCGCGTTCGGCGTCTGAACCGGACGGGACGGCATCCCGTGTCCTCTGTATGGCGAGAAGCGCTCGGACGACAGGACGCGGGGAGGACGGCATGGCCCGCGACGACCAGGCGCGCCTGACCGCGCTCTACGACGCCCACGCCGCCCCCGTCTGGCGCTACGTCGTCAGCCTGACCGGCGACCACGCCGGAGCGGACGACGTCGTGCAGGAGACCCTGCTGCGAGCGTGGCGCACCCCGCGCGTCCTCGCCGACGACCCGTCGAGACTGCGCTCCTGGATGTTGACCGTCGCCCGCAATCTCGTCATCGACGAGGCGCGCAGTGCGCGGAGACGTCACGAGCACCCCGTCGACGAGCTGCCCGAGACCGCCCGGGACGACGACACGGATGCCATGTTCGACGCCCTCCTCGTCGAGGAGGCGCTCGCGACGCTGACACCGGACCACCGGGCGGTCATCGTGTCCGCGTACTACGGTGGCCGCAGCGTGGCGCAGGCCGCGGAGGAGCTGGGCATCCCGGCGGGCACGGTGAAGTCGCGGCTGCATTATGCGGCGCGGGCGCTGCGGCTGGCCCTGCAGGAGCGGGGGGTGACGCGATGAGCGGCGAGCACGAGCGGCTGGCCGACTGGGACGGCGCCTACGTCCTCGGCGCCCTCTCGTCCATCGAGCGTGCCGAGTACGAGGCGCACCTGGAGACCTGCGAGCGCTGCCGTGCGGCGGTCGCCGAGCTCGCCCCCACGGCGGGCCTGCTCTCGCGGCTGCCGGCCGAACGCGCGCGTGCTGTCGAGTCGACTGTGCCCCCGGCGCCGGACGTCGCGTTGCGCGGCCGCGTGGTGTCGACCGCGCGCCGCCGGCGCACGCGGGCACGGGCCCTGTGGGCGGGCGCCGTCGCCGCGGCCGCGCTGGTCATCGCCGTCCCGAGCGTGGTCGCCGCGAACCTGCCGCAGCCGGCCGGAGCCGTCTACGCGTTGGACGACGTCGCGGGAGCGCCGCTGGAGGCATCCGTCAAGCTCACTCCCGTCGACTGGGGGACGAGGATCGACCTGGTCTGCGAGTACACGGGCGAGGTGCTGGACGCGCCGCCCGGAGGCTGGCCGTACGCGCTTGCGGTGACCGCCGACGACGGCGCCACCACGGTGCTGTCGACCTGGCGCGCGGGGCCGGGGTCGACGACGGAGCTCAGCGCCGGCACCGACCTCGCGTCGGGGCGGATCGAGTCCGTCGAGATCCGGACCATCGACGGCGGCCGTGTCGTGATGCGCACGGAGCTCGCCGGGTCCTGACTTGAGGGCGGGGTGCGTGTCCCACTTTGTGCCGGTTGGGCGGCTGCGGGTCGCACATTTTGGGACATGGCTGAGCGGTGGGCGGTGGGGCGGGGGTGCGCGTCCCATTTTGTGCCGGTTGGGCGGCTGCGGGTCGCACATTTCGGGACACCACCGCCGGGTTACGACGGCGGCGTCCGGAGCGGGGCGCGGAAGGTCGTAGCATGCTGGCATGCCGAGACTCCTCGCCGTCTGCGCCGTCCACGCCCTGCGTCCCGACTCCGGCTCGGTCGGGGTGACGGCGATCGACAAGCGCCCGCTCGACGGACCGATCCGGATCGGCCCGCTCGGCGTCCGTGCCGACGTGCAGGCGAGCCGCAAGCACCACGGCGGACGCGACAAGGCCGTCTACGCCTACGCGCAGGAGGACGCCGACTTCTGGTCCGCCGAGCTGGGGCGCGAGCTGCCGCCGGGGTGGTTCGGTGAGAACCTGCGCGTCGACGGCCTGGACGTCAATGCGGCGCGCATCGGCGAGGTATGGCGCATCGGCAGCACGGTCGAGGTCGAGGTGACCATGCCCCGCACGCCCTGTGCGACCTTCGCCCGGTGGGTGGGCGGATCCGCGGGGCGGGGGTGGGTGAAGCGTTTCTCCGACGAGGGACGCCTCGGCGCCTATCTGAGCGTGCGCCGCGCGGGGGAGGTCAGGGCCGGGGATGCCATCGAGCTCGTGTCCTCGCCGGGGGAGGCACAGACCGTGCTCGAGATGTACCGCTCCTAGGCGCACCGACGACGAACGCCCCGGCCGGAGCCGGGGCGTTCGGAGAAGGGGACGTCAGCTCTGGGACTGGCCGTAGGAGCCGAGCTGCTTCGTGGCCTCGACCACGCGGACGGCCATGGCCGACTCGGCGACCTTGCCCCAGGCGCGGGGGTCGTACTGCTTCTTGTTGCCGACCTCGCCGTCGAGCTTCAGCACGCCCTCGTAGTTCGAGAACATGTAGCCCGCGATCGAGCGGGTGAAGGCGTACTGGGTGTCGGTGTCGATGTTCATCTTGACGACGCCGTTGGCGACGGCGAGGGCGATCTCCTCGTCGGTCGAGCCGCTGCCGCCGTGGAAGACGAGGTCGAGGGGCTTCGGGCCGGTTCCGAACTTGGCGGCGATGCCCTCCTGGATCTCGCCGAGGAGCTCGGGGCGGAGCTTGACGCCGCCGGGCTTGTAGACGCCGTGCACGTTGCCGAAGGTGAGGGCCGAGATGTAGCGGCCGTTCTCGCCCAGGCCGAGGCGCTCGACGGCCTTCGTGACGTCGGCGACGGTCGTGTACAAGGCCTCGTTGGAGCCCTCGTGCTGGACGCCGTCCTCCTCGCCGCCGACGACGCCGACCTCGATCTCGAGGATCGCGTTGATGTTCTTCATGCGGGGGAGCAGCTCCGCGGCGATGTCGATGTTCTCGTCGAGGGGAACGGCCGAGCCGTCCCACATGTGCGACTGGAAGATCGGGTTGCGGCCGGCCTTCACCTCTTCCTCCGAGGCCTCCAGCAGCGGCAGGACGAAGCCGGGGAGGGCGTCCTTGGGGCAGTGGTCGGTGTGGAGCGCGACGGTGATCGGGTAGTTCTTCGCGACCTCGGTCACGTATTTGGCGAAGGCGAGGGCGCCGGTGGCGCGGGCCTTGACGGTGTGGCCGGCGAAGTAGTCCGCACCGCCGGTGGTGACCTGGAGGATGCCGTCGGAGCCGGCCTCGGTCAGGCCCTGGAGCACCGAGTTGATGGTCTGCGAGCTCGAGACGTTGATCGCGGGGTACGCGAAGCTGCCGGCCTTGGCGCGGTCCAGCATCTCGGCGTACTGCTCAGGGGTGGCGACGGGCATGGAGGTGCTCCTTGGTCGTGATCGGGACACGGTCACTCTAGCGAAGCAGCCAGGAAGTGCCGCTCGCGACGTCCCCGCCGCCCTGTTTTTCCGGCGCTTCTGCTCTAACGGAAAGAACCGCGATTCCTTCACGTCTCCGGCCGCAAAATCTGGGGGATCTGACCGCCACTCTGGCTAGGGTGGGCGTCATGGTGAGCCTGACCTCCGACATGTCCCCCCTGCACCCCGACCGGAACCTGGCTCTCGAGCTGGTGCGCGCGACCGAGGCCGCCGCCATCCGTGCGGTGCCGTTCATCGGCCGCGGCGCGAAGGAGGCCGCGGACGGTGCAGCCGTCGACGCGATGCGGGCGTTCTTCACCACCGTCAACTTCGACGGCACGATCGTCATCGGCGAGGGCGAGAAGGACGACGCCCCCATGCTCTTCAACGGGGAGCAGGTCGGCAATGGCCGCGGCCCCAAGTGCGACGTGGCGGTCGACCCGATCGACGGCACGTCCCTGACCGCGGCCGGACGGCAGAACGCCCTCTCGGTCATCGCCGTGTCCGATCACGGGACGATGCTGGACGCCTCGACCGTCTTCTACATGGACAAGATCGTCACCGGACCGGCGGGTGTCGGCGTCGTCGACATCCGCCTCCCGATCGGTGAGAACATCCGGCGCCTGGCCGACGCCCTCGGCAAGCCGGTCGACGAGATCGTGGTGTCGGTGCTGAACCGTCCGCGTCACGAGAACCTCATCCGCGAGATCCGCGAGGCGGGGGCCGGTACGCGGCTCATGAGCGACGGCGATGTCGCCGGCGGCATCAACGCCGCGCGGCACAACGCCCGCACCGACATGTGCGTCGGCATCGGCGGCAGCCCGGAGGGCATCGTCACCGCCTGCGCGATCAAGGCGCTGGGCGGTCACATCCAGGGCATCCTCTCGCCGCGCGACGACGAGGAACGGCAGCGCGGTCTCGACGCGGGTCTCAAGTTCGACGAGGTCTACGAGGCGGACGACCTCGTGCGCGGCAAGAACACGATTTTCGTCGCGACGGGAGTGACCGACGGTCAGCTCGTCTCGGGCGTCCGCCGTGAGGGGGACTTCCTGTACACCGAGAGCGTGGTGCTGCGCAGCGCGTCCGGGACCCTGCGTCGCATCTCGTCGGAGCACCTGACCTCGAAGTGGCTCTGACCACGCAGCGGATCTGACCGGTGCCGGCGGACGCCCGGGGCCGGGCGCCGAACGGCGTTGAGAGACCGGGCGCCGGCGGACGCCCGCCGCCGGCACCCAGATACAGCCGGGCGTGTCGTGACGCAAGCGTGACCGCCTCTTCCGGACCCCTCTGGCAGAATCGTGTGCAGTGTCGAAGGCGACGCTGTGTTCTTTGAGACCCGAAGGGGAATCGTCCATGGCTGCTCCGACGAATCAGACCGCGCCCCAGACGGGCGCGCAGAAGGTGATCGCAGACGCTGTCGACCCCGCGCGTCGCCCGGACGTTCTGCTGCGCGTGCGCAAGCACGAGGGCTACGAGGTCAACGCCTGGTGGCTCGTCGGCGCCTTCGTCGGTATCTCGGCCGCCGTGGTCAGCCTGCTGAGCTGGGTCCCCGGCGGCGCCTGAGCCGTATCGGCCGCGGCGCTGAGCCGCGGTCAGTCGTCCCCCTCCTGCACTCGCATCCGCACCTCGCCGAGGTCGGCGAAGGTCAGAGTCTCGGCGGGGCCCTCGACGTTCGTGCGGCCCGCCGCAGCTCGGAACGGTGACGCGTCCGTGCCGTCGAGCAGAGGTTCGTCGAGCAGTTCCGGCGCCGCCCACCGCCGCGGAGCCGCCTCGAGCGCGGGCGGAGGCGTGGTGGCATCCAGTTTGGTCTCGTCGATGCCCGGGAACTTCCGCGCCGTGACGAGGACCCGCGACTCGAGCGAGCCGGCGAAGCGGTTGTAGCTGTCGACGGTGCGCTCGAGCGCGCGTCGCAAATCGCCGGCGTGACCGGCGAGCACGCCCACGCGCTCGTAGAGCTCGTTCCCGAGGGCGAAGAGAGCCCGGGCCTCATCGGAGACGTCCTGCTGCGTCCAGGTGAAGGCGACCGTCTTGAGGACGGCCCACAGGTTGACGGGCGAGGCGAGGGCCACGCGCCGGGAGAACGCGTGGTCGAGCAGCGTCGGGTCCTCCTCCAGCGCGGCTGACAGCAGCGACTCGCTCGGCAGGAAGCAGATGACGAACTCGGGGCTCGCGTCGAGGCCCGCCCAGTACGTCTTGCGGGCAAGGGCTTCCACATGGCCGCGGACGGCCTTCGCGTGGCGCCCGAGGAGGCTCGCCCGCCGTGCGCCGTCGTCGCCGACCGCCGTGACGGGGATGGCACTGGCCTGCAGATACGCGTCGAGGGGGACCTTGGCATCCACGGCCAGGGACTTGCCGCCGGGGAGCCGCACAACCATGTCGGGGCGGCCGCTGCCCGCGTCCGAGGTGATGGAGGATTGCAGGTCGAAGTCGACGTAGCGCGTGAGGCCCGCCGCCTCCACGACCCGCCGCAGTTGCGTCTCGCCCCACACTCCGCGGGTGCTGCCGGAGCGCATGGCCGAGGCGAGGGCCTCGGTGGTCGCGCGGAGCGACTCGTCCGACTCGCGCGACAGTCGTAGCTGCTCGCCGAGTGCGGTGTACTGCTCGACGCGGTCGCGCTCGAGTCCGTCCACTTTGCGCTGCATGTGCTCGAGGGTCTCCCGCACCGGGTCCAGCGCCCGGAGCACCGTCTGCTCGCGGCGCTCCCGCTCCTCGCGGGCGGCTTGGTCGGCCCGCGACTGCCCGACCAGCTCGCGATACAGGCCGACCTGATGGTCGAGCTGGGCCTGGAGTCCCGCGCGCGCCGCTTCGGCGGTGGCCGCACGGGCCGTCAGCTCGTGGCGGTCGTCCGCCGTCCGGGTCGCGGCGCGGGCGCTCCCGAGGAACCATCCCGCGCCGGCTCCGAGGGTGAGCGCGAGAAGCGCGACGAGAACGATGAGGAGTGCGTCCATGGGCTCAGCATGCCCGGGCCCTCCGACATCCGCGGTGCCGCCACGGCCATTCGGGGAGAAGTGAGCGCGATCCCTCGCTGTGGAAACGCGGTGGAGGACTCAGGCGACGGCGCGCGCTGCGGCCGGAACCTCGATCTGCGCCACGCGGACGCCCAGTGCCGCCGCGAGGGCGAAGACGTCGTCCGCGCCCGCGCGCCGCGCGCAGTCGATGGTGATCTCGGCGCAGGCGACTGCGTCGGCGAGGGCGTCGTGGTGCGCGAACGGGGAGCATCCGGCCTCGGCCGCGACCAGCGGGAGACGGTAGGAGTCCAGCGTGTACGTCTTGCGCGACATCTGAACGCTGCAGAGGTAGCGGAACGACGGGCATTCGTCGCCCGTCGCGGCGCAAGCGCGGCGCAGCACCGACATGTCGAAGCCGGCGTTGTGCGCGACGAGGATGTCGTCGCCGGCGAATGCCTTCAGCCGCGTCAGCTGCGCACTCCAGTCGGGGGCGTTCGCGACGTCGCCGGGGCGGATGCCATGGATGCCGATGTTGATGGGCGCGAAATGGTCATATCCCTGCGGCGGCTTGATGAGCCAGGCGGCGGTGGCGACGACGCGCCCGTTCCGCACACGGGCAAGTCCTACGGCGCAGGCCGAGGCGCCGTGGGAGTTCGCCGTCTCGAAGTCCATCGCGGTGAAGTCCAGGGCCACAGATTTACCCTCCCCGGAACGACCGGCTCGGAGTCCGAGGCGCGCCGAGCATCGTGCGATGTGGTGGCCGTGGCATCCATCCGAGGGGATGTCGGCGGCGGCGTAGGGAGGGGTCCGGCGAAGGGAGGAGGGTTCGGAGTGGAGGGGTCCTCCCGTCGCGTCATCTCTCCGTCGGGCGACGGCGCCGTGGCCGGGTAACCTGGACTCCCGTGGCTCTTACCATCGGAATCGTCGGCCTTCCCAACGTCGGAAAGTCGACCCTGTTCAACGCCCTGACCAAGAACCAGGTGCTCGCGGCGAACTACCCGTTCGCGACGATCGAGCCCAACGTCGGGGTCGTGAACCTTCCCGATCAGCGCCTCGACAAGCTCGCCGAGGTCTTCAGCTCCGAGCGCACGGTGCCCGCGGCGGTCTCGTTCGTCGACATCGCCGGCATCGTCCGGGGCGCGAGCGAGGGGGAGGGCCTGGGCAACCAGTTCCTCGCCAACATCCGGGAAGCGGATGCCATTGCCCAGGTCGTGCGCGGATTCGCCGACGACGACGTGGTCCACGTCGACGGTGCGGTGAATCCCGCGAGCGACATGGAGACCATCAACGCCGAGCTGCAGCTCGCCGACCTCCAGACGCTGGAGAAGGCGATCACGCGGTACGAGAAGGAGGTCAAGGGCAAGAAGCTCGACCCCTCCGTGCTCGACGCGGCGAAGGCGGCGCAGGACGCCCTGCAGCGCGGAGTGCTGCTGTCGGCATCCGGCCTCGACCTCTCGCCGATCCGCGAGCTGGGCCTGCTCACCGCCAAGCCGTTCATCTTCGTCTTCAATGTCGACGAGGCCGTGCTCACCGACGCCGCCCCAAGGCCGAGCTCGAGGCGCTGGTCGCCCCGGCGAAGGCCGTGTTCCTCGACGCGAAGATCGAGTCCGAGCTCATCGACCTCGACCCGGAGGATGCCGCCGAGCTGCTGGCCTCCACGGGACAGGACGAGTCCGGTCTCAATCAGCTCGCCCGCATCGGCTTCGCCACGCTCGGCCTGCAGACCTACCTGACGGCCGGGCCGAAGGAGGCTCGCGCGTGGACGATCCCGCAGGGCGCGAAGGCGCCGCAGGCGGCGGGCGTCATCCACACCGACTTCGAGAAGGGCTTCATCAAGGCGGAGGTCATCTCGTTCGAGGACCTCGTCGAGCTCGGCTCCGTCGCGGAGGCCCGCGCGAAGGGCAAGGCCCGCCTCGAGGGCAAGGAGTACGTCATGCAGGACGGCGACGTCGTGGAGTTCCGCTTCAACAACTGACGACTCATGTCCGCGCGGAGTCCGCTGGCGCAACCCGATGACCTCATTGCGTTCATCGAGATGCACTGGCCCGAATTCGACGCGGAGAGCATCGCGGCGAGTCGGTTGTAGGCCGCCTGCGGGCTTCGGGCCTCCGTGGACGGACTTCAGGATGCCGGCCTGCGTCGCCGTCTCGGGGTCCGTTCTCTCCTCCACATCCGCGAACTCGGCTGAGCTGTTCACCGCAGGGCGGGGAATCTTACTGTCCGCCCGCCGGGCGGGGTCCCCCGTCCGGGAATGTCGGTGACCGCCTCTAGAGTCGCCGTACCGCCCATCGCACGAAGGAGTTCAGCATGCCCGTCATCGCCATCGTCGGCGCCGGTCCGGGGCTCGGCGCAGCCGTTGCGCGCCGCTTCGGCCGCGAAGGTTTCTCGATCGCCCTGATCGCGCGTGATCTCGCCAAGCTCGACAGCATCGTGGCGGAGCTGGGTTCGGCGGGCGTGACGGCCAAGGCCTATTCAGCGGACGTGCGCGTCCCCGCCGAGCTGGAGAAGGCCCTCGGACGGGCGGCCGAAGACCTCGGCCCCGTCTCGGTCCTGCAGTACAGCCCGCTCCCGTCCCGCGACTACCTCAAGCCCGTCCTCGATCTGACCCCGGAGCTCGCGACGGAAGCCGTCCAATTCTCCCTGCTGGGCCTCATCTCGTCCGTGCGCGCGGTGCTGCCCGCGATGCGCGAATCCGGGGACGGCAGCATCATCCTCATCAACGGCGGGACGTCGGTGAAGGCACGCGCCGGTTTCGCCGGCACCTCGGTGGCCTTCCCCGCCGAGAGCGCGTACGGCGAGATGCTCCACGAGGCCCTCGCGGACGAGGGCGTGCGGGTCGCTCAGCTCGTCATCCCCGGGGCCATCCCGCGTCTGCAGCTGCCCAACGGCATCGACGACGTCGCCGATCGCATCTGGGACCTGCACACCACGCCCGGCGACTTCCGCACCATGCTCATCCCGCTCGAAGAGGGCCGCAAAT
>VGAV01000037.1 GCA_016870695.1 Actinomycetota bacterium
CCGGTGCCTCCGGGTCGGTGTTCGTCTCCACCTCGCGGCGCAGCCGGCGACCCGAGTCGGGTGCCGTTTCGATGGTCACCTGGGCGGCCTCCATCCCCGGCTCATCCGCCAGGTTCCGCAGCCAGTGACCCCAGTCGGCCACCCAGAGGTCGACCTGTTCCTGGTCGACCAGGGCCGCCCCGTCCGGTTCAGTGCCGATGACGATGGAATACGTCTTGGCGTGGGGGTTGTAGATCATCGCGAACGGGCGGGCGTAGCTGTCCTCGTGCTCAGAGAGCTGAGACTGAGCGGCCAGGCCGGGAAGCTGGTTCGTGCCCCACTCGGAGCGCCCGAGAGGGCCGGAACGGTACACGTTCGCCTTACGTCGTTTGCTCGACGACCATGCCGCACGGTTCGCGGCGCGCGAGAGCACGCTTCGACCGTCACCGTCACGGACGGTCAGCAGCAAAATCATCCCGCCGAACACCGCGGCGGTGATGACGGCGTTGAGGATGTTCGTCGTCATCAGCACGACGATGACAATCAGCAGGGCCACGAACATCAGGCCCGTGCCGACCGTGCCGAGGCCAAGGAGCCCTGGCGACGTCGGCTGACGCCAATTCCCGTATGTGCGGACACCCTTACGGCTTGTCTCCACGGTCGCCATCAGCTCCCACTCCCCTCACCTGTCGCCTGATCGCCCACATTCTTCGCAGCCCCCGTGGCCGCCTGCACACCCTGAGCCGCTGCACCGATCGCCACGCCCGCGGCCATACCGACAGGGCCACCGGCCGCACCGGCAGCAGCGCTTCCCGCCGCAGCCCCACCTCCCGCAGCGCTGGCAGACGCCGCAGCAGCACCCGTACCGCCGCCAGCGGCACCCGAGGAAGCCGCGGCCCTAGCGGTGCCGCCGCCAATGGCGCTAGACGCCTGAGCGG
Source organism: Actinomycetota bacterium (assembly GCA_016870695.1). Taxonomy (GTDB): domain Bacteria; phylum Actinomycetota; class Actinomycetes; order Actinomycetales; family Microbacteriaceae; genus Microbacterium. Next base: position 918 of record VGAV01000037.1, read on the forward strand.
CCTGCGGAGCCGACCCACCGCCGCCGTTGGAGCCCGAAGGCCCAGTAGCTCCGGTCGAGCCCTGACCGCCCGTTGCGCCGGGGCCGCCGACCGCGGAGCCGCCTCCCGAGCCGGTCGCCAGGCGACCCGCAGCAGCAGCGCCCGAGGGAAGCGCCATGACCGCCGCGGCTCCCAGCGCCCCGCCGGCACCCGCCGAGAGCGAGCTGACGAGGGGCGTCACGAACCGCATCAGAGCCGGCATCGCGAACAACGCCAGCACCATCAGAATGAGGCCCGTGAGAACGGCGATGAAGCCCGTTCCGTCGTCCTGAAAGATGTTCGTTCCGACGAGCTGGAACGCTGCGGCGTAGACAATCGCCGCCGCAGGCTTGTAGAGGATGAACGCGACAAGCCAGCCCACGTTTTTCTTGAACCAGCTTTTACCCATTTCAGTGTTGGTAGCCGACGCCGACAGCGGCAGAATGCCCGTCAGGATCACGAGCATGCCGCCGCGGGCAATCATCAACACAATCTGAGCAGCCGTCGCGAGGATCGCGATGATGCCGAGAATGATGATGAGAAGGGCGCCGAGGCCACCCGCGTTCGGGTTGGTCGTCAGTGCGAGCAGACCGGCGATGTTTGCTCCGAAGCACGCGGAATCGGCGCCGACGTCGCAGCTCAGCGCTCCGTTGAGAATCCACACCGAGAACGAGTCGAACGCCGAAATGAGCAGTCCAACGATCGTCACGCCAGCACCGGCAACGACGATGAGAGTCAGCAGACTCTTCACGGTCTCCCGGCCCGGATCGGCACGTTGCTCCCACGCCATGCGGACGCCCCCGATGATGACCGACACGACAGCGGCCGCTCCCATGTACCACCACAGCGACGACTGCAAGAACAACACCGCCCCGCCCGCGCCCTGAGGTCCGCGCGGCAACAATCCCGATACGAGTGCGGTTGCTCCGCTCATGAGGAAGATTGCGCCCAGCAAGATTCCAATGCGGCCCGCGGCCTGGAAGCCCTCACCGTTGCGCATGCGCGTAGCAATGAGCGCCCCAAGCAGAATGATCGAGATTCCGGCAACTACGATCGCGATCCATGTCACCCACCCAAGCACCGTGACGATGCCCTCAGAGTTGGGCGCCGATGATCCCGCCGCGATCGGCGAGCCCCCACCTTTTCCCGTGAGGTTCGGAGTGCCGACGTTGACCCAGAGTGTTCCAAGCGAGGCCACGGCCTTGCCGAACGCCTCAAGCACGGCACGAGCCAGATTCTCGATCGCGTCGCCAAGGGTGCTCTCTACCCAGCCCTGCGCCCAGCAGCCGGGGTCGAAGAACCCGCAACTGGCGTTGTTCCCTGCCGCCATTCATCTATTCCTGTCGCCAGGTGATGTACCCCGAGGTGTCGGGGAGCTGCGCGAGGCGGAAGGGCTCCGCGTTATCTGCGTTGATCTTCCAATCACCCTGCCACCAGGTCAGGTCGAGCACGGCTGAGCCGTTCACCGCCTGGCCCTGTGCGGTGCCGCGAAAGGCAACGTCGACGCGCGCCGAGCTACCGTCGTACGAGAGCACGCGGAAGCCCGCTATCGAGGCGCGGACGTCCGAGGAGGACGTCCCAACCTCTGACAGCAGGGCGTCGCGGTAGGTGCCGTTCGTAAGTGCGTACTCGAGGAGCGAGCGTCGCGCCTCGACGTCTCCGAACAAGCCAATCGTCGTGTTCGCCGCGGCGAATACGGCTCCTTCGGGACTGTGCTGGTAGCAGTACCGGTAACCCTGGGGTGCGGTCGCTCCTGGCCCATACGTCGGCGAGGTTGGGTAGGCAAACACGTCCTGGTACTCCCACGTCGAGTCGGGGGCCGTCGTGACGGTCCCCGACAGCACCTCGCCGGCCAGCCCACAGACGCTAATGCCGCCTGCGCCCTCAGTTGCAGTCGGCGACGGGGCGGCGCTGGACGTGGCGCTGGACGATGAACCGGGGACAGGCGGCGCGGTGTCAGACCCACGGTTCAGGTTGAGAATGGTGAGGAACACGCCAGCTACGATCAGTGCGGCCACCAAGACCGCCCCGACGATGAAGCCGGGACGGGCGAATGGGGTCTGCTGCGTCTCGTCGCCATTAGCCATGAGGGCCGCCCTTTCTTAAGCCCCGGCGAGGACGCCGATCAGAGCGGCTCCACCGCCAATGATGATTGCGCCGGCCATGGGCCAGATGACTTTAGGGAGCGCATCGTGACCCTCGCCACGGCGGAAGCTGACGGCGATGAGGATCCCGCCGACGATGATCGCGCCGCCAACGACGACGTAACCAATCCACTTCAACCACGACAGGATCGTGGTCACACCTTCGGTCCCCGGCGGCTGCTCGGGCGGGGGGTTAGGGATGACGCCAGCCAGGACGTTGGCCGTCTCGTTCACGGAGTGCAGCACTTCGATCGCGGACATGTCTTGCCTTTCAGTTGGTGGTGCCGGCGGCACCGATTCCGGGGAGTGCGCGCAGCTCGTCAATGACTCGCTGGACTTCGTGCGGGACGGGGACGGCTGTGGGCTTATCAAGGCGCCAGGCGTCGACCCACGGCACCGTCCAGGTACGAGGGCCACCACCGCCGACCACCGTGAGCAGGTCGCGCAGAACGCGAGGTAGGCGACCAGGAGCGTCAGCCATGACAATCAGCCCAAGGACGGTAGAGGGCGTTAGTCCCGCACCCCACTGACGGAGGGCGTTCTGCGCTGCGCGCAGTCCCGCTGCGTTCGAGCGGGCAACCAAGACGACCGGTGTCGGCTCACCGGTCGCGCTGCGCGGCCAGGCGTGACCGGCCGCAGCGGACCATCCGGACCCGAGAGCGGCCAGCGTTGACTCACCGGCTCCCCCATGAGCGCCCAGCCACCACACTGCCGGCGAGGCCTGCTGTTCGCGGATAGGCAGTTGGTCGATCTGATCGGGCGCAGGTACGCCGCGCTGTGGTGCTACGGGTCCGAACGCCGACGGGACCGCCACGATCGGTTTCCCCATGTCAGGCGGCGGTGTTGTCGGACGCGAAAGCCACGGATTCTGCAGGTCGCTCATCATCTCCCCCGGGCTCAACAAATGCTCTTACGCACAAAGCCTACGTATTAAAGGAAGAACAACGAAGAACACGACGTTAGAAACAATTAATGTTGATTCGTCGATTGAGCTGTACCCTGAACTCCGGAGGGCTAGAAAGGGATGCCGCCGTGACAGACGCGATCGATCAGCTATTTGAGCACGATCCCCCGACAATTGGGCCCACCGAAGTAGCCGCGCGACTCAACACCACGACGCGCACCGTCTACACCTGGCTGAGGGACGGGATTATCCCCGGCTACAAGCTCGGCACATCCTGGTTCGTGATCGTCGACGAGCTCAAAGCCGAGCTTCGCAAAGGCGCAAACATCAGGCGCAGCAACGGCCCTGACCAGAGCAACCCGGAGACAGCCACAGGAGAGTGACATGAGGCGAGCCGCGGCCGCTGTGATTGTGACCGCCGCAATGGCAGCTCTGCTGACGGGTTGCACGCAGCCCATCAGCAATGAGGGAGCCACACCCACATCGGCATCCAGCGGCACCGGCCCGGCTTTTCCCAGCTTCTCCGACATGCCGCGTGCCCCGCGCGGCATCATCGACGAGGACTCAGGCGAGGTGCACGGCCCGCGGCCCGTGCCCGTTTGGGATGACGAATCGCGCCAGAGCGCGATCGCTGCAGCGGATGCCGTGATGCGCGCCTACGCGCGGCCCGATCTTGGCTTCGACGCCTGGTGGGCGCAGCTGCAACCTCTTCTCGACCAGAAGGCCACCGCCGACTACGCCTACATGGACCCCGCTCGCATCGTCGCGTCGAGCGTCACCGGCTCCGGCACCATCACCGACGAGACGAGCGCCTACGTCGCGTACATCGACGTCCCGACCGACGCCGGCACCTACAGCGTCATCCTCAGCCGCGCGGATGCCGACAGCCCATGGCTGACAAGCCGCTTCGTCGTCCCCGAGGGCATGAACTAGCGTGGCCGGACCCAAGAGGGGCGGGGCTCTAGCAATTGCTGCGGTGCCGCTGATGTTCATCGGCATGCTTCTCGGCTTTGTCGTCGTCGGCGTCGAAGACTGCACGCCGGCGGGCGCGACAGGGCCGAACACAAGCGTCTCCATCGACCCCGATTCGGTGCCGCAGACCGAGATCGCTGGCTATGGCCACGAGCAGCTTGTGAACGCTGCACACGTGATCCAGGCCGGTAAGAACGCGGGCCTTAACCCGCGCGATCAAACCATCGGCGTCATGACAGCGATGGGCGAATCGAGCCTGCGCAACATCGACTACGGCGACTGGGAAACGGGCGGCGTCACCAACCCCAACGGCTCCCGCACAACTTCAATCGGTCTGTTCCAGCAGCAGGACGGTTGGGGTAGCCGCGAGGAGCGGCTTGACCCCTACATTTCGTCGACGAAGTTCTTCCAGGCAATGACCCAGAAAGTTCCCGATCGGGAATCGCTGGAACCGACTATCGTCGCGCATCGCACTCAGGTCAACGCTGATCCGTACCACTACGAGCGGTTCTGGGACGGCGCGGTGCAGATCGTCGAGGGGCTGACCGGCGTGAAGACCGGGCTCAACCCCGGTGACGGCAGCGCCAGCGGCGGCACATGCGACCCAATCATTCCGGGCGGCGTGAACGCCCAAGGCTGGGCCGCACCCTCCGCAGGACCGAGGACAAGCCCTTTCGGCGTCCGCATTCACCCGATCTACGGCACCCCGCGTCTTCACGCCGGCACCGATCTCGGTCCCGGCTGCGATTCACCAATCTGGGCGGCTCAGAACGGAACAGTGACCTTCCGCGGTTTCGACGGCAGCGGAAACGGCGTCATCGCGATCGACCACGGCGGCAGCGTCACCACCCGCTACCTCCACATGTACGACTCCGGAATGCTCGCCAATGTCGGAGACAAGGTGAAAGCCGGCCAGCAAATCGCTCGCGTCGGCAGCAGCGGTGAATCCACCGCATGCCACCTGCACTTCGAAGTGCGGGTGAATGGCGAAAACGTTGACCCCGAGCCCTTTATGGCCGCGGTCGGAATCACCCTCGGCCAATGAAGCAGGAGACAAACATGAGGCAGGCCGCCCCGAATGCCACCGACACCCAGCGCTTGCACGTCACAGACGGCTTCGACAGCCTGGTCCCCGCTGCGGTCACACTCTCCCACGACCCCGCAACGGTCGACGGACTTGTGAAACACGGGGCACTGCGCACCTCCACTCAGCGGGTATGGCTCACCTCCGGTCCCGCGGTGGCGAACGGCCTGTGAAGCAGACACAGCCCGTCCCGGGGCTCACCCGTGTACCGACCTGGCCCCGCCTGACCGCAGAGCTGCACAGCGACAACACCGGCACCCTCACCATCAACGGCACCAGCCGCGCGTGCGCGGCCGAGTCAGTCGCAGCACTCAGGACCGGGCTCATCGCCCGCGCCGTGTCCTACGCCATGCAGCTCCGTCGTCCCGTGCGCTTGAACGTCACCGAGGCGGCAGAGAGCTACAAGCTCGCCGTGCGCCCCGAGGGGTACGTGCAGCTCGTCGACGCCGGCGGCATCATCCCGGCCGCCGACGGCCTCAGCGTTGACGAAGGCCGCTGCCGGCACTGCCGGCGGCTACAGCCGGTCACATCAACAACCTGCATCCAGTGCCACATTGAGGAGCCGTTGCGCGTCGAGGTCACCCCACACGGCGAGCCCCTCGACGCACCGCCAATCCCCGTCGACGCTCCCGAGGAGCTGCCAGCCGACGTCGACGAGGTGATGCACCTTGCCGAGGTGCCACTCACGCCGACCTCAGGGTCGGCCCCCGTGTCGACGACCGTTCCCGCTCCCGAGCTGGACGACGACGTGGAGGCAACGCGCGTGCGACGGCCGGGGATGCCCTCTCTGCGTCTCGCGTTCACCACGCAGCGCAGCGTGACAGTTCCCGGCCGCGTCGTCGTCGGGCGCGAGCCTGTTGCCAAGGACGGTCAGCACGCCGTCCCCGTCGTCAGCCCCGGTCGACAGCTCTCGCGCACGCACGCGGCGATCGAGGTCGACCAGGACGCGCGGATTATCGTCACCGACCTCAACGCCCCCAACGGCGTTGGACTGCTGACCACGCCGCCGCGCTGGCTCACCCCCGCAGAGCCCACCATTGTCCCCATCGGCGTGAAGCTGTTGATGGGCGATGTGGAGTGCGTCGTAACCCTCGCGTGATTTGCCAACTTCGTAGCCGTACCGCGCGCCGATTATGGACCTGCCCCGACGTGCGAGGGTGATGAACTCACGCGCATAGTCAAATGTCCGGATGAACCATATTGTGCGACTGCAACCTTGGCGTGCTGCTTCCCTAATGGGTCCCGCACACTTCGCGCAGTTTCTGATCCGCTGCCCACCGGCGCGCGTCGAATACCGTCACAGCCCGGACCGACCGCACGGCTCGACCCCGCACCATTCACCGCGAAGTCCGCGCGGTGACGCGTCAGAGCAGGCGGGGATCGGCGGTGGTAGCGGCCACCGCGCGGTGTAGGGCGGTTATCAGCTCGCTCTGAATCGCTTCGCTGGAATACGCGCCGCTCGACGCGGAGACCTTGATGGACGCAACGATGGTGCCTCGCGACCGCGCATGCAGGTGAGCATGAGCATGAGGTGGCGTCGGCCGTGGTGACCATGCGCCCGGTCCACCGCGGACGGGACTGTCTGCCGTAGATGTCCGGCAGTCAGTCCAGTCACGAGAGACGTGTACTGCTCGGATGATTTGTGCCCTCAGAGGTAAGGTTGACGCAGTTGACATGCCCCACACTGAGGATAAAGTTGACACGGTTGACGCCAGGAGGTCGCGATGGGCCCGGTGCCGGATGCGTTCGAGATGGAAGAGCGCGCCGCGGAGGAGTTGCTCGCCGCCGTCCGCGTGCGCCTGACGAGCCTCATCCGCGGCGGCGCCAAGGTCACGATACTGGGCAACGCAGAGACCGTCGCCGACGACATCGTGGCCCGCCTGGGCCTGGTCAAGAGCCCCTGGGCGGACATCGTCGGCCCGTGCTTCACCAGCGGCCGGCTGCAACAAGAGCTCGGCGTCGGTCGAGCGGCCGTGTCCAAAGCGGTGCGTGAGCATCGCGCCATCCGTCTCGACACCTCCGACCGGCGCACGCTGTACCCGGCCTTCCAGGTGCAGAATCGCGCTCTCGTCCCGGGGTTGAACGAGGTCCTGCCGATCCTGAAGTCCGGGATAGATGACCCGTGGACGTGGGCGCAGTGGCTCAACGCCCCTCCCCCAAGCCTGGACCCGCAGCGTCAGCGTCGCATCGACCGGCTCGTCGCTGGTGACATCGCCCTCGTGGTCTCGGCCGCCCGCCACGACGCCGCGATCTGGGCGCAGTAACGACTGACCCGCCCGAGCGGCGGCCACGTTAACGCGATGTCCGGTGTCTAAGCCATGCTGGCCGAATGACCAAAGACTCGGCGCCGGCACCGCCGTCGGATCTACTCCCCCGCGCCATCGCCACACTGACCGAGCTCGCGCGCTCCACACGAGTCATCGAGGCGGGAACACTGGGCGAGTACGCCGAGCAAGCCGACTTCGCCGACACCGCCGCACACGTCCTAGCCGCGGTCGCGGCGAACCTCGGCTTTGTCGAACAATTGTTGGCAGGCCGCCAGGGCTCACGGCAGTCCAGCCTCGTTCGCCAGCTCATCACCGGCGCCGCCGGCGCGAACGAGCGAGACCCGCTCCCCTATCGCACAGAACCCCTCGGGCTCGCTGTCGACCTCGACGACGTGTTCGCGGGATATGGCCTGGCGTCCCTCCTCGACGTTGAGCTCGATGGCCTCGTCGATGAGTACGAGCAGCTGGACTCGGAGATTTTCACGGAGCAAGCCACGGCCCCTGAGCGCGCGCTTTACGCGCACCTCGACTCGCAACTCAGCGCGGACGCCACCGTGGAGGCGGTCAAAGCCACTATTCCGCAGCTGGAGCGGCTGCCGAGCGCTGTGCGGAGCCGGGCCGACGGCACGCAGCTGGCGCGCCTAAACGAGCTCGGACAGCTGAACTCACGCATGCGGCGCCTGTACGACCATGACCAAGTCGAGTACCTGACCCGCTTCACTGCGGACGTGCACGCCGTCCTGGTCGACGATGGGCTCGAGCAGGTGCCGGTCGTCATCAGTTATCCAGAGGGCCACGGCTCCGCTCCGGATGTGTGGATCGGCATCGAACAGGAGGTTAGCGCGCGGGCGCTCGCGCGCACCACGCTGCCGTTCACCGGTTCCGAACCGAACATGGGTCTTTCCCCCGCCGATCAGCTGCGCGCAGTCGGTGCAAGCTACCGCTCGCGCGCCGCAGCACTCTAAAACCCACCGGGGCGGCAAGCATCCGGCGACGTTTCCTATCCGCTTAGGTTTCGACACGCCGCGGGAGTTTCCTCTCAACAAAGGAAATACGGTCCATGCTTGTGCCCATGGGACGACCAAGCAAAGGTGATCGAGTACCGATCACGACGAAGCCGATCAGGCCTTTCGCTGACGTCATTCGCGAGAACGCGGACAAGCTGCACATGAGCTACGGCGACTATGTGCTGCATCTCGCCGCCCACGCCTACGGCCGTCCCGAGTGGGCGCCAGAGCCCGGCGTGACCGGAGACATGCTGGAAGAGCTCCTCATGGAGGATTTCCCCCAGGTGAACGCACCGGTGACGGTGTCACCTCTCGCGGCACTCCCCCGACCGACCAGCAAGGAGCTGCCGACGCAGATCGCCAGCTAACGAAAAGAGGCCCCGTCCGAAGACGGGGCCCCCCGATGAAATTCGCCAGACCGTAGCGACCAAACCACTGGTCTGGATACCACCCGAGCTGCCTCAGGAGGTGCTCTCATGCTAACCGAAACCCCTCGCGGCGGGGTGGATTCGCGTACCCACGTCGGCGTGTCGCGCGAACTTTCCCACAGCATGGCCCGGTTGAGCGTTGCTCCCGGCCCCTCAGAGTTGACCCCGGAGGATCGAGGCCACACGCCTTCCCCCCGTCGCGTTACGGCGCGCACCCAGACCGGTCTCTACGGACAGACCCGCGTTCTCGGCCAGGCAAGCTGCCGGCCGACCCTCACCGTGACGAAGGGAGCTCGTCATGTGACGCGCCCATAAATGACAACGGGCCCTCAGCACTTTGGCGAGTGCGGGGGCCCTGAGGTCAATTTGTTCGCTCAATCCGACCGAGAGTTTGGCGACCGAAGGTCGAGTCGAGCTGTTTTTCTGAGGCACCCCTTTGATGAGGGGCGTTTGTTATGCCCTCGAAAGGAGGACGTGGCCATGGTAACCCCCATACGGGGGCGCGGTCGAGCATTGACGCTTGCCAACCCCACCGGCGTGTCGCCGTACTCCCTTGACGAGGTGTGGGCGATCACCCGCCGCCTCTCCCCCAGGGATGACGTTCGTGCGGCCGCCCGCGCCGCTAGCGGCGAGGTGCTCAACGCCTACGACAGACTCTGGCCCCTCAACGAGGCCCCTCCGACGACGACGTGGGCGATGTTCCTGGCCGACGACGACCTCCGCTTCCACTACCTCTGCTTCGACTTCGATGCATCCGCGGGCGATGCCGCAAGCGATGCAGACCGCTTCACGTACTGGCTCGAGCAGCTCAACATCCCCCACCTGCTGTGCCTGTCCGGCCCCACCGGTGGACGCCACGTCTGGGTCCACCTCGACGTACCCGCCGACGCCGACGCCGTACGCGCCATCGCCTACCTCACTCGAAGCCTGTTCCCTTCCCTGGACCTGGCCCCGCTGACAAACCCCAAAGCTGGCTGCGTCCGCCCTCCTTACGCTCCTCACCGCGCCGGTGGACACTCGGCGCCGGTCGCCGACCTGGCCGCGATCACCGACCACGCCGCCGACGAGGACGCCCCCGGCCAGCTGCACGCCCTGCTCGTCGACCTCGGCGCAGAGCTGCCCGCCCCATCGACCGAGGACCTGCACAACGTCGTCCGCGACGACGCCGGCAAGCCCCGGATTCGCGGCCGCCGCCGGCCCCTGTCGATGGCGATGGACTCGGTGCTCCACAGTGACGCCGGCTCCGACGCGTCTCACACGCTGGTGAGGATCCTTGCGGCCGCCGCCCACGCCCGGTGGAGCTACCAGGACATCCGTGAGCAGGTCCACAGCGCACTCGGTCTCGAACACGCCCGCACTCGCCGTGTCGGAGCCACACGCCAGCGGCGCAGCGAACACCAGATCGACAAGGTGTTGACCGCCGCATGGGAGTACGCCGTCCGCTACGTCGCCTCCCACCCGCTCAGCGCCTCAGGAGACGACGAGGACTACCGGCAGCGCACCGCGACCGTCACCGCCACCGTCCAGCGCGCTCTCACCCGCGCTGACGCCCTCCCTGGCATCTGGGCGACCCACAACAGCCGTGTCGAAGGCTCCCACGCGCAGCGGGTCGTCCTGGACGCCATCTGCCTGTACATGCTGCAGAGCTCCCAGCACACCGTCGAAGCCGACGTCCGCCGCCTTAGCGCCGACACCGGCTACGGGCGCACAACAGTGTCCCGAGCTCTCCGCGCGCTTACCGGGGAAGACGGCGCGGGCGGCTGGCTCGACGTCGTCTCGGAGGCCGAGGGAGTGCACGCCAAGCGTTACCGGCTGGCTACACGCTTCTCCACAGAGGAACAGGTACAAGAACGGACACAAGCGCATATGCGCGCCATAGCCAACGCCCTCCCGCTCTCCCAAGCCCTCATCAGAGACATCAGCACTCGGCTGGAACTGTTCGCACACGACGTCTTCACCGCGCCTCGCAGCATGGGCAGGAACGCGGGGCTGATCTACAAGCACACCCCGGCGGACGGCAGCGCCACCCTCGCCGTCCTTGCGTACCGAACGGGGCTGGACTCAGACGTCCTACGTCGCCGGGTCGACGAGTTGACCGCAGCAGGCCTCGTTGAGCGCACTGGCGGCGGATGGCGACGCCTCTCCCCCACTGTCCGAGACTT
>VGAV01000038.1 GCA_016870695.1 Actinomycetota bacterium
GAAACCGGTGACGCCGCTGGAGAGGGCGAAGTTCCCCTGCACCGCGTCGACGGCGCCGTTGATCACGGAGGAGTCGAAGCCGAACAGGAAGCCTCCCACCGCCGCGGCGACCGAGAGGCCGATCGCTCGTCGCCCGTAGGGGCTGCGGAGGGTGAAGGCGTTGGCGGGGATGGACTGCGTGTCGCTCACCCGATCACGCTACTCCCGTCCCACGGGGTCGGCAGGACGCGACCTAAACTGGTCCAATGCCCGTTTCGCTGCTCGGTGCCGCCGAGATCCGCCGGCTCGCCGCCGACCTCGACGTCACCCCGACGAAGAAGCTGGGCCAGAACTTCGTCGTCGACGCCAACACGGTCCGCAAGATCGTGCAGGTCGCCGGCGTGGGCGCCGACGACCGGGTCGTCGAGATCGGCCCGGGCCTGGGCTCCCTCACGTTGGCGATCCTGGAGACGGATGCCGCCGTCGTCGCGGTCGAGATCGATCACCGTCTCGCCGCACAGCTGCCCGCGACCGCGGCCGCGCACGGGGTGCCGGCGGACCGGTTGACCGTGGTCGACGCCGACGCGCTGCGCGTGACCGAGCTGCCGGGGGAGCCGACGGTGCTCGTGGCGAACCTCCCCTACAACGTCTCGGTGCCGGTGCTGCTGCACTTCCTCGAGACCTTCGCGTACCTCCGCAGCGGGGTCGTGATGGTTCAGGCGGAGGTGGGGGAGCGCCTCGCCGCCCCGCCCGGCTCCAAGGTGTACGGCGCCCCGAGCGTCAAGGCCGCCTGGTACGGCGCCTGGCGGCTGGCCGGCACCGTGTCGCGGCAGGTCTTCTGGCCCGTGCCGAACGTCGACAGCGTGCTCGTCGCCTTCGGGCGCGACGCCGAGCCGCGAGGCAGCGAGGAGCACCGGCTCCGCACCTTCCGGATCGTGGATGCCGCCTTCCAGCAGCGGCGCAAGATGCTCCGACAGGCGTTGGCCGGTGTGCTCGGCGGCACGGCCGCCGAGGCGTCGGCGACCCTCGAGCGCGCCGGGGTCGACCCGACGGCGCGCGGGGAGCAGCTCTCGATCGAGGACTACGCCCGCATTGCCGCGCTCTGAGCCGTCCGGGCGGTCGTGCGGCGAATTCTCAACGTGTTCACCCCGCGTTCCGGAAACATGCCGGTAACATTTCGAACCGACCGGGAGCATCGCGCCGGTGACGTGGTCGCACCCGGCGACCCGAGAGGGATGAGATGCGCTACGCCGAGTACCCGCGCGCGGAGCGCGTGCTCCTGCACCTGAGCGACACCCACCTGCGTGCCGGCGGCGCGCCGCTGTACGACCGCGTCGACTCCGAGGCGTATCTCGCCCGCGCGATCGCCGGCATCGAGGCATCCGGGGTCCGCCCGCACGCCCTCGTGTTCACGGGGGACCTGGCCGACTTCGGCGAGGACGACGCGTACGTCCGCATCCGCGCGCTCGTCGAGCCGCTCGCGGAGCGGCTGGGCGCCCGCCTCGTCTGGGTCATGGGCAACCACGACGAGCGCGCCTCGTTCCGCTCGCACCTGCTGCCGGGCGACGGCGGCGACGCCACCGCCCCCGTGGACCGCGTCGACGAGGTCGACGGCATGCGCATCATCACGCTCGACAGCACCGTCCCCGGGCACCACCACGGCGAGGTCACCGCCGCGCAGCGCGAGTGGCTGCGCGAGGTGCTGGCCACGCCCGCTCCGCTGGGCACCATCCTGGCGATGCACCACCCGCCCGTGCCGAGCGTGCTGGACCTGGCCGCGTCGGTCGAGCTGCGGGACCAGCGGAGCCTCGCCGCGGTCCTCCGCGGGTCGGATGTCCGCGCGATCCTCGCCGGCCACCTGCACTACTCGACCTTCGCGACGTTCGCCGGCATCCCCGTCTCCGTCGCGTCGGCCACCTGCTACACGCAGGACCTCACGGTGCCCGCCGGGGGCACGCGCCCCCGCGACGGCGCCCAGGGGTTCAACCTCGTGCACGTCTACGACGAGACGGTCGTGCACTCGGTCGTGCCCCTGGACGGCGCGGACGCGCTCCAGTACGTCGACGCCGTCGAGTCGCAGCAGCGTCTGCGCGCCGCGGGGATCGTCGTCCCGACCGCGCGCGATCTCAGTGGGCGGGTGTCGCCGCCGACGACGCCCCTGCCGATCCTGCGCTGACCGACGCGACCTCCCACGGGGCGGCCACGGGGAAGTAGCGCTCGAGGCAGGCGCGCAGCGCGGGGACGCGCACCTCTTCGGGGATCTCGGGCACGCTGCCGTCGTTCAGGCAGAACATGTCGATGTCGCGACGCGTGACGAGGCGCTCCATGCGGCGGAGCGAGTCGAGCTGCGTCGTCTGCACGTACCGGGTGCGCGGCTGCGTGGTGATGACGGCGCGGCCCGTGGCCAGGGCGTAGTGGTGGTACAGGCTGTTGGTCACGGAAATGTCGGTGGCCGAGCGGAACCGGCTCGCGGCCGTGCGGGCGTAGTCCTCGGCGAACTCCTGCTCGAGCTCCGCCGCGATCGACCGGCGCAGCGGTGTGGCGCAGTGCTCGAGGTCGAGCGTGATGACGCGTCCGAACTTCTCGCGCAGCAGCGCGCGGTTCACGCGGAGGCCGTTGTCGTGACCGGACCGGCCGACGTGGGCGGGGCCGCTGCCGATGCGCACGCCGCTCTCGACGAAGCGGCTGACGCCGCCGCCGCTGAAGAACAGCTCCGGCTCGACCGGGCGGCCGAAGAACATGTCGTCGTTGCTGTAGAGGAAGTGCTCGGCGAGTCCGGGGATGCGGTGCAGCTGCGCCTCGACCGCGTGCGAGTTGTGGGTCGGCAGCACCGACGGGTCGGCGAAGAACTCCTCGCTGCGCACGATCGTCACCTTGGGGTGGTCGGCGAGCCAGTCCGGGCGCGGCGAGTCCGTCGCGATGAAGATGCGGCGCACCCACGGCGCGTACATGTGAACGCTGCGCAACGCGTAGCGCAGCTCGTCGACCTGGCGGTACCGGGCGGCGTTGTCGTCGCCGTCGCCCACCACGTACCCCTTCATGCGGGCGGCGCGCTGGCGCTGGAACTCGCTCGACGAGCCGTCCACCCAGGAGAAGACCATGTCGATCTCGTCGACGACCTCGTTCGGGTGCGGGTCGAACATGCCGTCGACCGTCGTCCACCGGCGTCCGTAGCGCTCGACCTCGGCGAGGTCCAGGTCCTCGGTGGCGAAGACGCGACGGGTCATCGCGCTCGGGCGGGGGGCCTCGACGACGGAGCTGCCGAAACGCCAGAGCTCCAGTCGCGGGGCCAGTGGGGCGCCGTAGCGGTACGAGCCCTCGGTCGAGGTGCGCGGTCGGAAGACCGCGTAGGCGGCGACCGCGCCGGGGGCGGCATCCACGCTGTGGGCCGGGACGGGGTCCTCGCCGCGGGCCTTCAGATAGACGGGGCCGAGCTCCGGGTCCCGCAGCGCCGTGAGGGCCGCGATGCTGTCCGCCGTGTCGACGACGAGCTTGGGGCGACGGTTCGCGTCGCGCACGAGCAGCACGCGGACGCCCGCGGCCTCGATCGCCGCGGCGACGGTGAGGAGGTCGTCGCGCTCGGCGTCGGCCGGGGTGGAGCCGTCGTCGACCACGTGGAGGATGCCGTCGACCATGCGGATGTCGGGGCGCGACAGCAGCGCGCGCCAGGGATCGCTCTCGATCGAAAGGGGAACGATCGGTCGCATGCTGCCTCCTCGAGGGTCGGTGGAAGGGTCCCGCTCACCGTAGGTCTCCGGCGTTTCGGGGGCGTTTCGGTGCCAGGACCGAAGCAGGGGGGTGGGCGCGCTACTGTCGAAGAGTGACGGAAGACGCGCGTTTCGGCCGAGGCGATCCTGAGGCGCACGAGTCGTCTCGTGCGACGGATGCCCGACGTCTCAGTGTCGCACACCGCTCGATCCCCGGATTCGACCGCCGGCGCTGCGGTCGGGGGAGGGCATTGACACTCTCGTGAACCCCGCACTTCCCCCCGCAGTCCGCGTCCGCGCGCCCGGCAAGATCAACGTCTTCCTCGAGGTCGGCGACGTCCAGGACGACGGCTACCACGACGTGGCCACCGCCTATCAGGCCGTCTCGCTGTACGAGGAGATCGTCGCCACGCCGTCCGACGGCTTCTCGCTGTCGGTGACCGGTCGCCGGCACATCGACATCGACGGCGTGCCGACCGACGATCGCAATCTCGCCCTCCGCGCCGCGCGCCTGCTGGCGCAGACCGCCGGGATCGACGGCGGGGTGCACCTCTCCGTCGACAAGGCGGTCCCCGTCGCGGGCGGCATGGGCGGCGGCTCGGCCGATGCCGCGGCCGCGCTCGTGGCCTGCGATGCGCTCTGGGGGCTCGGGATGCCGACGGCCGAGCTCGGCCGTCTGGCGGCGAAGCTCGGCGCAGACGTGCCGTTCGCGCTGATGGGCGGCACCGCCGTGGGCACCGGCCGCGGCGACGAGCTCAGCCCGGCGCTCGCCCGCGGGCGGTTCGACTGGGTCCTCGTCACCAGCGACCTCGGGATGTCCACGCCCGTGGTCTACGGCGAGCTGGACGCCCACCGTGAGCGGCACGCGGTCGACATCGGACCGGCCCCGCGCGTCCCCGCGGTGGATCCGGCAGTGCTGCACGCCCTTCGCCAGGGGGACGCGGAGATGCTCGCGGCCACCGTCCGCAACGACCTCCAGGCGCCGGCGCTCCACCTGCGACCCGACCTCGGCCGCGCCCTCGAGCGCGGGGAGCGGTCCGGCGCCCTGACCGGGCTCGTCTCCGGGTCGGGTCCCACGCTGGCGTTCCTCGCCGCCGACGAGGCCTCGGCCCTCGACCTCCAGGTCACCCTCAGCGCCGCGGGGCTCGTGGCCCTCCACGTGCACGGACCGGTCGCCGGGGCGCGCGTCCTCTGACCGCGGCGCACCATAGCCGAGGTCGTCACACGGGGCAATGTTCGCTTCGCGCAATGAGGGGCTCGCTAGCCTCGGGACAAGGTGGTTGACTCACCGCTGGGTGCCGTGCCCGCGGGGGCGCCCGAGGAGGTTCTCATGAAGGCAGTGCTCGACGGCGTCGTGATCGCCGAAGCCGACAACGACGACCTCGTCAAGATCGAGGGCAACTGGTACTTCCCGCCGCAGGCGGTGCGCGACGGGGCCCTGCAGCAGAGCCCGACCCCCTACACCTGCCCCTGGAAGGGGGCGGCGCAGTACTGGAACGTCTCCCTCGACGGCGCGGAGCTGACCGACGGCGCCTGGTCCTACCCCGACCTGCGGCCCGGAGCCGTCGACCGCGTAGGGACCGACTTCGCCGGATACGTCGCGTTCGACCGCAAGGTCGTGGTCTCCGACTGAGCTCGGACACGCGCATGATCGAGTTCTCGGCCGTCTCCAAGGTCTTCCCCGACGGCACCCGGGCCGTCGACGACTTCCACCTGGTCATCCCCTCCCGCAAGACGACGGTCTTCGTCGGCTCGTCGGGCTGCGGCAAGACGACGCTCCTCCGCATGATCAACCGCATGGTGGAGCCGTCGTCGGGCACCATCACGATCGACGGCGAGGACATCGGCTCCCGCCCGCCGGTGCAGCTGCGCCGCAGCATCGGCTATGTCATGCAGAACTCCGGTCTGCTGCCGCACTTCACCGTCGCCGACAACATCGCGACCGTTCCCGTCCTGCAGGGGCAGAACCGCAAGGCGGCGCGCGCCCGCGCCCTCGAACTCATGGGCACGGTGGGCCTGGACACCGCCATGGCCGACCGGTACCCCAGTCAGCTCTCCGGCGGTCAGCAGCAGCGCGTCGGTGTCGCCCGCGGTCTGGCCGCAGACCCCAACATCCTCCTCATGGACGAGCCGTTCGGCGCCGTCGACCCGATCGTGCGCGACGAGCTCCAGCAGGAGCTCATCCGGCTGCAGAGCGACATCGGCAAGACCATCGTCTTCGTGACGCACGACATCGACGAGGCGTTCCTCCTCGGCGACCAGGTCGTCATCCTCGAGAAGGGCGCGAAGATCGCCCAGGTCGGCACCCCGAGCGAGATCATCGAGAACCCCGCCTCGGACTTCGTCGCCAGCTTCATCGGCGCGGTCAAAGGCAAGCGCGCGCTGCGCCTGAAGCAGACGGCGACCGGCACGGTCGTGGTGGACGCCGACGGCCGGACACAGGGCGCGCTCGTGGAGGAGAACCACCCGTGACCTGGGTGCTCAACAACCTCGAGCTCATCGGGGATCTGACGCTGGACCACCTGCGCCAGAGCCTGCTCGCGCTCGTCATCGGCTTCGTCCTCAGCATCCCGCTCGGCTGGGTCGCGTGGCGCTACCGGCTGGTCCGCTCAGGCGTCATCACCATCACGGGCCTGCTGTACACGATCCCCTCGATCGCGCTGCTCATCCTCGTGCCGAGCGCCACCGGCTGGTACACGTTCATCAGCGAGACCAACCTCGTCGTCGCCCTGACCATCTACGCGATCGCAATCCTGGTGCGCTCCGTCTCGGACGGCCTGGACTCGGTCGACGCGGGCGTCCGGCAGGCGGCGACCGCGATGGGCTACGGGTCGTTCCGCCGCTTCCTCGCGGTGGAGTTCCCCCTCGCCGGCCCGGTCGTCCTCGCGGGTCTGCGCGTCACGGCCGCGAGCACCGTCGCCCTCGCCACCGTCGGCATCCTCGTCGGCATCAACAACCTGGGCTATCTCTTCACGAACGGCCTGCAGCGCCGCATCATCCCCGAGGTGCTCGCCGGCGTCCTCGCCGTCGTCATCCTCGCGCTCGTCCTCGACCTGCTGCTCGTCATCGCCGGCCGGCTGCTGATGCCCTGGACCCGGGCGACGCGTGTATCGTCCGCCCGCCGCCGTCCGCGGGTCGTCCCGGTGGGAGCGGGCGCATGAATCTCTTCGGCGACGCCATCGCCTGGATCCTCTCCGGCGACACGGGGCGGATGGACTCCATCGCGGTCGCGACCGCGCAGCACCTCGCCTACACGGCGGTCGCCGTCGTCATCGCCGCGCTCGTCGCGATCCCCGTCGGCTGGTTCATCGGGCACACTGGGAAGGGACGCGAGGTCGCCGTCGCCGTCTCCGGCGCGGCCCGCGCCATCCCGTCCTTCGGCCTCCTCATCCTGCTGACCCTGCTGCTGGGCGTGCTCTACAAGCCCGAGGCGGCCGTCATCACGTTCCTCGTCCTCGCGATCCCGTCGCTGCTCGCCGGCGCGTACACCGGCTTCGAGGCCATCGACCGTCGCGTCATCGACGCGGGGCGCTCGATGGGCATGACGGAGTGGCAGATCCTCTGGCGCATCGAGGTCCCCCTCGGGCTGCCGCTGCTCGTCGGCGGCATCCGGTCGGCCGCCCTGCAGGTCATCGCTACCGTGACGATCTCGGCGTACATCGGCCTCGGCGGACTCGGGCAGTACATCATCACCGGTCTGCAGACGCGGCAGGTCGAGGTCATCATCGCGGGCGCCCTGCTCGTCGCGATCCTGGCCCTCATCGTCGACGGGCTGTTCTCCATCGTCCAGCACCTCGTCGTGCCGCGCGGCATCCGCGCGGTCGGCGCGGTGTCTCCCACCGCGCGCACGGCACGACAGCGACGTGCCGAGGTGTCGCCCGTCTCGGCGCCCGCATCGGCCGAGGCATCCTGAACCTCCGGACCCGCACCGTCCTGAGTCATCCCTCCATCACGGAAGAGAGAAGCACCATGTTCACAGCACGCACCCGCACGGGCCTCGGCGTCTTCGCCGGACTCGCGGTCGCCTCGCTCGCCCTCGCCGGCTGCAGCGGCGGCTCGAACGACCCGCTCAGCAACGGCGGATCCGGCGAGAGCGCCGAGGGCGACACCATCGTGGTCGGCTCGCAGGCGTACTACTCGAACGAGATCATCGCCGAGATCTACGCGCAGGCCCTCGAGAACGCCGGTCTGACCGTCACCCGCCAGTTCAACATCGGTCAGCGCGACGCCTACATCCCGCTGCTCGAGGACGGCAGCGTCACGGTCTTCCCGGAGTACTCGGGCAACCTGCTGCAGTATTTCGAGCCCGACACCGAGGCGCGCACCGAGGACGACGTCTACGACGCCCTCCCCGACGCCCTGCCGGACGGCCTCGAGGTGCTGGACCAGTCGTCCGCGACCGACCAGGACTCGTACACCGTCACCTCGGCCTTCGCCGAGGAGAACGACCTCGAGTCGATCGCCGACCTCGCCAACGTGTCGACGCCGCTGATCCTCGGCGGCAACGCCGAGCTCGCCGAGCGCCCCTACGGCCCGGACGGCCTGCAGGAGACCTACGGCGTCTCGGTGGAGTTCCAGCCGACCGGTGAGACCACCGTCGACGACCTCGTCGCCGGCACGGTCAACATCGCCAACGTCTACACCGCGGACCCCCGCATCCAGACGGACGACCTCGTCACGCTCGAGGACCCCGAGGGCCTGTTCCTCGCCTCGAACGTCGTGCCGGTCGTCAACGAGAGCCTCTCGGACGAGGCCCGCGACATCATCAACAAGATCAGCGCCGCCCTGACCCCCGAGGGTCTCGTCGAGCTGAACGTGAAGTCGACCGAGGACCAGGAGTCCGCCGCCGACATCGCCACCGCATGGCTCGAGGACAACGACATCTGAGTCGACGCCTCTCGCGCACGGCCGTCCCGCGTCAGCGGGGCGGCCGTCCGTGTCCCCGGGCCCTCCCGGCGGCCGGACCCGACCGGGCGGGTAGCCTGGGACGGATATGGCACATCTGCTCGGGGGCGAAGCCCTGCACCTGGAATACCCCACCAAGGTCGTCTTCGACTCCGTCTCCCTCGGCGTGAACGAGGGCGACCGCATCGGCATCGTCGGCCGCAACGGCGACGGCAAGTCGAGCCTGCTGGGGATGCTCGCCGGCACGCGCGAGCCGGACGGCGGCCGCGTCACCGTGCGCGGCGGGGTGACTGTGGGTGTCCTCGACCAGCAGGACACCCTCGACGACGACGACACCATCGGGCACGCGGTGGTCGGCGATCGGGCGGAGCACGAGTGGGCCGGCGACGCCCGCACCCGGGACGTCATCGCGGGACTCCTGGGCGACCTGCCGTGGGACGCCCGCCTCGGCGACCTCTCCGGCGGTCAGCGCCGTCGCGTCGCCCTCGCGCGTCTGCTCTCGGGCGAGTGGGACGTGCTCTTCCTCGACGAGCCGACCAACCACCTCGATGTCGAGGCCATCACCTGGCTCGCGGAGCATTTGAAGCGCCGGTGGTCGCCGAGCGCGGGCGGGCTGCTCGTCGTCACGCACGACCGGTGGTTCCTCGACGAGATCTGCACCGTGACGTGGGAGGTGCACGACCGCATCGTGGAGCCCTTCGAGGGCGGCTACGCGGCCTACATCCTCCAGCGCGTCGAGCGCGACCGGCAGGCGGCGTCCATCGAGCAGCGCCGGCAGAACCTCGCCCGCAAGGAGCTCGCCTGGCTCCGCCGCGGCGCCCCGGCGCGCACGTCCAAGCCGAAGTTCCGCATCGACGCGGCCAACGAGCTCATCGCGGACGTCCCCGAGATCCGCGACAAGGTGGCCCTGCAGTCGCTCGCGGTGGCGCGCTTGGGCAAAGACGTCGTCGATCTGCTCGACGCGGGCGTCAGCTACGGCGATCACACGGTGCTGCGAGACGTTGAGTGGCGCATCGCGCCGGGCGAACGCACCGGCATCCTGGGGGTGAACGGCGCCGGCAAGTCGACGCTGCTGAGTCTCGTCACCGGGACGCTCGAGCCGACGACCGGGCGGGTGAAGCGCGGCAAGACCGTCAAGGTCGCCACGCTCACCCAGCGCCTCGACGAGCTGGAGCAGCACCTGAACGACCCCGTGCGCGTGGTGATCGCGGGGTTGCGCACCACGTACTCGTTCGGCGCCGGCTCGAAGGCGCAGGAGCTGACCCCGGGCCAGCTTCTCGAGCGCCTCGGGTTCTCGAGCGCGCAGCTGTCGACGCCCGTGAAGGACCTCTCGGGTGGCCAGAAGCGCCGCCTCCAGCTGCTGCTCATCCTGCTGGACCAGCCGAACGTCCTCATCCTCGACGAGCCGACGAACGACCTCGACACCGACATGCTCGCCGCGATGGAGGACCTCCTCGACTCGTGGTCGGGCACCCTCATCGTGGTGTCGCACGACCGCTACTTCCTCGAGCGCGTCACGGACCAGCAGTTCGCCATCCTCGACGCCCGGCTGCGCCATCTCCCGGGCGGGGTCGACGAGTACCTGCGCCTCCGGGCGGCTCAGGATGCCACCGCCTCCCGTCCCGCGTCGGCGCCCACGTCCACGGGGGCGGCTCCCGGCCTGTCCGGCGCGGACCTGCGTGCGGCCCAGAAGGAGTCGTCGGCCCTCGAGCGCCGGATCGAGAAGCTGCAGGCCCAGATCGACCGCGCGAAGGCGGCCCTGGCCGATCACGACCAGGCGGACTACGTCGGTCTCGGCGCCGAGATGCAGCGGATCGGCTCCCTGGAGACCGAGCGCGACGAGCTTGAGGAGCGCTGGTTCGAGTTGACCGACGCGATCGGCTGACCGACGCCGCCGTCGGCGGTGAGCGGAGGGGATTCGGGGAGCGGAGGACGTCCGGTGCCGTGACCGTCCTCCGCCGACCGGATCTCCTCCGCTCGCCGCGCCGCGGCGCTCAGCGCACCGACACGAAGATCGGGTTGGTGTAGAGCCAGGTGTCCAGCCACGGGTTGCCCTGGCCGGGCGCGTGCGGCTGCGGCGCGCGGGACCTGCGAGGGCGATGGAGAGGAGACATTCGCGCCGGCGGTGACCTTTGAGTCTTCTCCATAGACCCTCGAAGGTCTACACTAGCGAGTGTGCGGATCGTCGACCTCGATTGATCGAGGGATGGCTGCTGGGCCTGGACGGTGACACCTACGACCAGGTCATCGCCGCCATCGAGCTCCTCCAGGAGCACGGTCCGCAGCTTGGACGCCCCATCGTGGACACGGTGAAGGCGTCCGACTACAAGAACATGAAGGAGCTGCGTCCCGGTTCCTCGGGCTCCTCAGAGCTGCGGGTGCTGTTCGCCTTCGACCCGAAGCGCCAAGCGATCCTGTTGGTGGCGGGCGACAAGTCCGGCAACTGGAAGAGGTGGTACCGGGAGAACATCCCGATCGCAGACGCCCGGTTCGCAGAGCATCTGGCCCAGCTGAAGAAGACAGAGGACGAAAAGACGAAGAGGAAGTGATCACGATGGCTCTTACCCCGGAGCAGCTGCTCGAGAAGCGTCCTGTGAACCGTGCGCGCGTCGACGCACACAAGGAGCGGATGCGGGGAGAGGTACGGGCGTACCGGCTGCGCGAACTCCGTGAGCAGCTCGGACTGACTCAGGAGCAGCTCGCGCAGCGCATCGGCGTCGGTCAGCGCCAGGTGTCGAAGATCGAGAACGGCGATCTCGACAGTGCGCGGATCAGCACGGTGCGCAAGTACGTCGAGGCCGTCGGGGGAGATCTCGTCATCGAGTACGTCGCTGGCGATAGCCGGCTGCAGGTCGCCTGATCAGAGAGTCACCGCTGATGATGATGGAGCTTCGTCCGGGTGCGCCGCGCGACGGGCGCGCTCAGGAGTCGAAGCCGAGGCTCAGCTTGCGGAGCAGGCCGGCCAGGCGGTCGCGGTCGCCGCGGGAGAGCCCCTCGAGCAGCAGGGCCTCGGCGTCCACGAGGCGGGTGATGGCGGCATCCACGCGCATCCTGCCGTCGTCGGTGAGCGTGACGAGGATGCTGCGGCCGTCGCCCGGGTCGGATTCGCGGCGGACGAAGCGGCGGGCGACGAGTCGGTCGATGCGGTTGGTCATCGTGCCGCT